>JAUZPM010000115.1 GCA_030705925.1 Bacillota bacterium | reverse complement strand
GCATTTGATAAGTTAGGGAAAGTGTATATAGAAAAAAAACAGCTTAAAAATTTTGATGCCTGCGTCTATATAGGCGGTTCGCTGTTTATGGAAAATCCAAGCGATAGCCGCGATGAAATCAAGCTTAGACTTGAAACCGATTACTTTTACAGCCACAATAAACCGTATTTGATCTTAAGCAGTAATTTCGGACCTTTTAAAAGTGGGGACTATGTAAAAAGATATGGCGAAATTTTTAAAAAGTGCACGGATGTCAGCTTTAGGGATAAATATTCTTATGAGCTTTTTTCAAATATTTCAAGTGTACGCTATGCCCCTGACGCGGTTTTTTCATATCCCCTGCCCAGTGTCAGCAAAAAGAGCGGAACTTTTGGCATATCCGTCATAGATCTGCGGGGGCGAGGCGAGCTTTCGGCAAAATGGAACGATTATCTTAAAGCAGTATGTGCGTCTATAGTCTTAGAAGCGAATGCGGGCAGAGCCGTCACGCTGTTTGGATTCTGCGAGAGGGAAGGGGATTTCGACACAGTAAATGAAGTTATTTTAACCCTTGACAGAAATATTGCTGAAAAGGTCAAGGCTGTTTATTATACGGGTGATATGAATGAATTTATAAGCGAATATCTGTCTATGGAGCGCACTGTCTGCTCACGTTTTCATGCAATGCTTCTTTCGTATATGGCGGATCAGCCATTCTTCCCGGTTGTTTACAGCAAAAAGATGCTAAATATAATTAATGATTTGAACCTTTGTCAAAACTATGCTGATTTGAACAGTGATACATTGCCATCGATTTTTATCCCGGAAAAATCACAAAGTAATAATGGCATTTCTAAACAGCCTTTAGGCATATTTCATGAAATGGATAAACTGGTAAATACACTATTGACGTGAATATTAAAAGCCGATATAATGAAAAGTAATAAGTAAAAAGCAAAGCTGTTGAAAGACAGTGGCGCAAAACTAAAGGGTCTAAATTCCATTTTGGAATATGATAGCCAGTTGCCATAACATTTAGTGTTATGGCTTTTTTATTTAAGGCGGAGGGCATATGAATCGGACAGTAAGTATAATAATACCTGTCTGCGACGGAAAAGAATATTTGCATGACATGCTTGGCTGTGTTTTAAATCAGTCTTTTTATGATTATGAGCTGATTATTATTGATGATGGGTCGACAGACGGAAGCGGAGAATTATTAGATGAATTTGCAGTAAAACATCCTCAGATAAAGGTTTTTCACCAACAAAGGGCCGGGGTATCCGCGGCGCGAAATAAAGGCCTTTCAGCGGCTATGGGAAAATATATTTTTTTCTGGGACTGTGACGATAGAGTTTCTGTGGATATTCTTGAAAAAATGGTGTCAAATGCAGAAATGCATATAAAAAGCCTGACAGTCTGCGGCATCAAATGGTCGTTTTGCGAAACGGGCAAGGAACAATCAGTTCTTCCAAATTGCGGGGAAGAGCCGGTATCACATTTTCCGTTACTTTATGAAGATGGGTTGTTATCGAGCCTTTGCAATAAAATATTCAGCCGCAGCATTATCGAGAAGTATAAGCTTAAATTCGATAACGATATTTCGATGGGCGAAGATCTGCTTTTTGTTTTATCCTATATACGCCACATTAGCACTTTTACGTTTATTAATGAGGCACTTTATAGCTATCATATCAGGGGAAATAAAGGACTTCACGTTTCATTTCATGAAAACAGATTTTACGGAATTGCCAGAATGTATGTGCAGTTAAAACAGCTTTGTGACGAAAGAGGCTGTAATGAAGATTTGTTAATAATCATAAAAAGAAAAATAATTGAAGAATATTCGCTTGCGCTTTCAGACTGTGTTCATCCTGATAGCAGATTTCCTATGAAGAAAAAACTATCGGAAATGTCTAAAGCACTGAAAAGCATAGAATATAGGCAAACAATTGATGAACTGGATGGAGCATCGATTTTGCCGGTACTAAAAGAATTAATGCGTATCAAAAGCGCATTATTGTTATATATTTATTTTAGAATATCCGATTTTAGAAAAAAGCAAAGAAGGTAATGTTGATGTCGGCCATCCAGTCTTTTGACAAGCTTACAGCTACATACACGCATGATGTTTTTAACCTGTTCCTCAACAGGTTCTTAGGAAAAGCTCCGTTTCAGGGCATCCTGCTTTTAGACATCGACGATTTGAAATACGTAAACAGAATAAAATCAAGGGAAGTCGGAGATATACTTATTACCCTTGTTGTACGTAATATCTATAACAATGTTCCGAGAAACGCAATTGTCGGGAGAGTTGGTGAAGATGAATTTGCTGTGTTTCTGCCAGAGCTTTCTAATTTCGAAGAGCTGCGCAAGATAGGAGACAAACTGGTAAGCATACACAGAAATCCTATAAGATACAGGAATGAGGAATTTTTTCAGACAGTCAGCGTAGGTGGGCTTAGGCTTACAGAAGACGTTTTAAAGGAT
>JAUZPM010000114.1 GCA_030705925.1 Bacillota bacterium | reverse complement strand
GCATTGCATAAAGCTTATTGCCTATATTTTCCATTGCGGCGACAGGACATATTGATGTATTTGCTATTATGCCGAAACCCTCAGGCAGGACTGAAATATAATCGCCGTGGCTCATCCATGTTATTGCCCTGCTTGGAAGCCCGTCAAAAAGCAGGCTGTCTGTTTTAAAAAACGTCTCGCTTTTTCCGTATTCTCTAACTTCAGCAGTAGACACCTTTCCGCCCAGCGTCTGCGCCATAAGCTGAGCGCCGTAACAAATGCCGAGAACCGGAATGCCGAGTTCAAATATTTCACGCTCAATTTGCGGCGAATTTTCATCATAGACACTGTTCGGCCCGCCTGTAAAAATTATTCCGACAGGCTTTTTTTCTTTTGCTGCGGCAAGACCTTTGTTATACGGGAAAACCTCACAGTAAACGCCGCATTCTCTTACACGCCTTGCTATAAGCTGATTGTATTGACCGCCAAAGTCAAGCACCAGCACTGTTTGATTATTCATTTATTCTCCATCAGCCGCTTAATGCGGCCGCCGCTTTTTACGGTCAGCGGCTTACCGATTTAATCGTTGAAAGTTGCTGTAATATCAGTTATTTTGTCATATTTATAGTCAAAAATCAAGACCCTAGCGCGATTATTGAAGGAAATGAAACTATGAATTTCAACATCACGGGAGATTTCCTGATATGTTTTATCCGGCCTGTAGTGAAAAACTCTCAGCCTGTTTGACTCATCTCTGAGAAAACGTGTGCAGTTATTTCGAAATGCCTTATCTTCATGATAAGCAAGTTCACTGTCTAGTCCGCCCCGAAAATGTGCTGAGTAGTCCATCCTGATAAGATCAGTAAAAGCCTCTTCAGTAATTTTGAGGCGTTCACGTCCAAAATCATAAAGGATATGGTATAACCCTCTAAGTGATAAATCGCCTTCGATATTTAAAGATGCAGTGTATTCTGCAAGCGCTTCAAACATATCATATGGAGTGCGGAAAAAGCCGATTATATATGAAAGCGACACCCTGAAACGGTCAGAATTTCTGAATCTCTCAAGCTCGGTTTCAACATTTTTCAGTTTTAGAATCTCGTCAAAGGTCATAAAACCGTTTTCAAGCACTTCGTAGGGCGGCTTGTCCAAAAATCGATAGCCAAAACGAGCATACTCATTTCTGAGTGCCGTTCCGTAAAGAAGTTTTAGAAAACCAAGCTGAAGCTTGTCCGAGTAAGGGTATACATCATTGAAGGACTGCTTGAACTGCTCGAATGTTTCATAAGGAAGTCCCGCGATAAGGTCAAGATGCAGATGTATATTCCTGCTTTCATAAAGCTGCCCGATATTATAGGAAAGCCGCTGGAGATCAGGACTGCGGTTGATGGCCATCAGCGTTTTGGGGAATGTGCTCTGCACCCCGATTTCGAACTGGAACCGGCCCCTAGGGACTGTTTTCAGAAATTCTATGATCTCATTATTCAAAAGCTGGGCGCATATCTCGAAATGGAACACAGTTCCCGTATCAATCTCCGCAAAGGCTTTAAATAACCGTAAAGCCCTTGCTTTGTCGGCATTGAATGTTCTGTCTAAGAATTTTATGACCCTGGCGCCGCACCGTGCCATATACGTGACGTCAGCCACTACCCTGTCCTCGTTTACGTATCTGACTCCGTTTTGCACCGAAGAAAGGCAAAAATGACAAGAAAACGGGCATCCCCGTGAAGTTTCATAATATACGAGCCTGCCGCTTTTGATCTCGTCCTTTGTATATGGAAAAGGCCCGTTTAGGTTTTCACAGACTGCGGGAATCGCCTCTGGATGTTCCCTTGTGGCGACAGACGGATTTTCCGGCTCTTTTCCGTTTTCTAGTGCCTCGATAAACGGAACGATGATGTCTTCACCCTCCCCGCTCAGTACATAGTCAATTGCGGGTGCGTTCAGTATATCGGCAGGTCTGTATGTGACTTCGGGCCCGCCAAGCGCTATTTTACTGCCGGGCAAAAGTTTTTTTAGCTCTCCCGCGATGTCGAGCACAAGCTCGATATTCCAAATATAGCATGAAAAAATATAAAGGTCACATTTTTGTGTATATAGTTTTGATAAAATATCAAGCATGTTGTCATTGACCGTAAACTCGCAGAAATGTGCGTCAAATCCGGCGTCTTTTGACAGGGTCGTCAAAATACGGACAGCAGGATTCATATGGCAGTGTTTAGCGTCAATAGCTATAAAAATTGTCTGCATTTAGTGCGACCTTCCTTAAATAAAATTTGGTAAAATAATTTTAACATAATTCTCCGTTATTATCAAAATATATAGTTAGAACTTTGGAAAGAGGAGGTTACTATGTTAAATCAAAGATTTAATTCAAAAATAGCCCTGGTAGTTGTAATGATCTTTTGCTTTACATTTCCGGCTATCGGCGCAGATTATAATCTTACAAGCGGGAATGTCATAATCTCAAATGGAAACGAACTGACTAAAACAAGTCCGAAATCCACGACACTCGATTTTTCTAAAAAAGATTTTACTGACAACATCGATAATTTAGCCTCGATAATCATTGTCGAACTGCCGGAACTTGCCGACGGAACACTGATGCTGGGCAGCAAAGAGGTGCTGCTTTACGACCCGATTACAACAAGCAAGCTGACAAAACTAAAAT
>JAUZPM010000113.1 GCA_030705925.1 Bacillota bacterium | reverse complement strand
TCACTGAAAAGCCCAAGTTTCTTCCGGCATTCTGAAATTGCCGCTTCATCTCTTAAAGCCGCCCTTTCTAGACCGTTTATAGTTTTTGTCAGAACAGTGATATTCCTGCCGAGATACAATTCAAAATTTGCTCCGTCATTATTGATTAAATGACACCCGATCAAAACATCGGTATCACTATATGGAACTGATTCAGATTTCTGTGCCGTCATAACGTCATACAGCTTCTCCCCCTCAAGGGTGAGAGCCTCGTCTGTTATGTCATAGCCGTTTTCATATAAAAAAGCGCGCACCAGTGGTGCGTCGCGCATCGGCTGAAGTATCAGGCGGGCTTTTATATCACCGGCGTCTTTGAGAATATGGCATATTAGCTCGCCGCCCATTCCCGCAATGATAATATCCGTTTTTGCATTTTTTATGCATTCTTTCGGTATCCCGTCGCAGAGCAAAAGTTTAACTTTTTTCTGAGCTCCGCAACGTAACAGCGTTTTTTGGGCATTTTCAAGCGGACCTTGTCTTACGTCAGAGGCTATCCCGCCTTCAGATATGCCATTTTCGATGAGCCATGCCGGGATATATGCGTGATCTGTGCCGACATCGGCAAAAAAAGCCCCGTTTCGCACAAACGAAGCAATAAGCTTAAGTCTTGGGCTAAGTGATGTCATAGAAATCCTGTGCCGCTTAAAACAAAAGCGGCGCCGTGTTTTCGGAATGCGGCTCACCGTAGTTATAAAACTGCGGTCGCAGGTTGCGGCCGCAGATATAAAGCGATTATTTACTTGCGAGATGCTTATTTATCTTTTCGATAAGTTCGTCAGGGTCAACGCCATGTACCGCGCACGCATCTTCAATAGTTTCGCCTCTGGATGACGGACAGCCAAGACAGTGCATACCAATCTCAAAGAAAAATGCCGCTGTCTCCTGATCTGCATCAAGAATATCACCAATTATTGTATCTTTTGTTATCTGTTTCATTTTGCGCCTCCGCAATAAATTTTTTATAATATTATAGTATACAGCGAGCAATAATTCAATACGCCAACTGTTAAATTCTGATTTTACATTGCAAAAGCTTTCAAAATCTGATATGCTAAAAAGCACTATTATGTAAGGAGGGTGCGATATGCCTGTAAAAATCCCCAATACGTTACCGGCTGTGAAAGTGCTGACAAAGGAAAATATCTTCATAATGCCGGAAAACCGCGCGGCTTCACAGGACATTCGTCCTCTGAAGATCGCTATTTTAAATTTGATGCCCGACAAGGAGACGACTGAAACCCAGCTTTTAAGGGTGCTTGGTAATACTTCGCTTCAAATCGATATTTCCCTGCTTTATACCGCAAGCCACAGCCCTCGCCATACTTCAAAGGATTATCTGAAGGAGTTCTATCATACCTTCGATCAGGTGAAAAACGAGAAATACGACGGACTGATAATAACGGGCGCCCCGGTTGAAAACCTGCCTTTTGAAAAGGTGGATTACTGGAAAGAGATTTGCGGCATAATGGACTGGGCAAATGACAATGTTTACAGCACCATGTACATATGCTGGGCAGCACAAGCGGCTTTATACTATCATTACGGTGTAAAAAAGTATCAGCTTGACGAAAAGATGTTCGGCGTATTCCCTCACAAAGTCTTGAAGCCGAACAATAAACTGATGAGAGGTTTTGACGATATTTTCTATGCTCCTCACAGCAGGCATACCGAGGTGCGCAGATCTGATATCCTTAAAAATAAACAATATATAGAAATACTGAGTGAAAGCGATGAAAGCGGCGTTTATATCGTTGCGAGCCACGACAATCGCCAGATATTCGTTACCGGACATAGCGAATACGATTCGACTACGCTCGATAAGCAATACAAGAGAGACGTTGCCAAGGGGCTTCCGATAGCGGTTCCGAAAAATTATTACCCGGAAAATGATCCGTCAAAAAAGCCGCTTGTCAACTGGCGCTGTCATGCAAACCTGCTGTTTGCAAACTGGCTCAACTACTGTGTATACCAGGAGACGCCTTACGATATAAGTATGATACACAAATAATATATAGAATAATAAAAAAGACGCTCGAAAAGGACAGACAGACGAAGAACAGGCGCCCGTTGCTGTATGCAGATACAGCAGGGCGCCTGTTCTAAAGTAAGCAAAAGTGCCCCGGAACGGGGATCTTGAGCCATTTTGTGTTTACAAACCGTAACATGAAGATTACGTTTAAAGATCTGATATTTTAATTTTGTCGTATACTTATATTGTAATCGCTTTTGCGGTGCCTGTAACTTTTCGACAGTCTGAAAGCGGCGTGATGCCGCTTTTTTTATTATTCTCCTGATTTAAGCTCAAGACCGGCGGTGGAAATCGCGTAAGCCATCTTGTACTTTGTGATATCAAGCTCTTTTTTCATCTTAAGAGCTTCCTGTATATCATAATCCACGATCTTATTATCTTTGAATGCGATAACACGGTCGCCTATGCCCTTTGAAAGCAGGTTTACCGCCTCATAGCCCATGCGGCTTGCCATAACTCTGTCATATGCCGTCGGCGAACCGCCGCGCTGTACGTGACCAAGAATAGTGCATTTTGTAATAATACCGAGCTTATCCTGAATGTCGTGCGCAAGCTGTTCGGAACCGCCGACACCCTCAGCAACGATTATAATGAAATGCTGTGTGCCGCCTTTAAGTGTTCTTTCCATACGTTCGATAATGTCTTTTTCAAAATCATAAGGAATCTCAGGCACGAGCACCGAAGTCGCGCCGGTTGCGATGCCTGCGTCAAGAGCAATGTAGCCTGCGTTTCTGCCCATGACCTCAACAATTGAGCATCTGTCATGTGACTGTGCAGTA
>JAUZPM010000112.1 GCA_030705925.1 Bacillota bacterium | reverse complement strand
TATTAGAGATGTGACGACGCCAACAGGAAGTTCAACAGGAGAGAGTAATGTGCGGCTGAGCAAGTCTGCGAGCATTAAGAAAGCCGAACCTGAAAAAAATGATGTTACGAGAAGCCTTAGATGCGAAGGCCCGGTTAACCTGCGGATTATATGCGGGATTATCAAACCAACAAAAGAAATAACTCCGCTGACTGATACAGATATCCCTATGAGGAGTGATACTGCAATGAATAATTCTATCTTTATTCTTGTGACGTTTACACCTATATAGCGAGCTTCCTGTTCACCAAGAGCAAATGCGTCAAGTTCCCAGGTATAACGCAGTATCCACACGGTGCCGATAATAACGAAAGGTAAAGTCAGCAGGACGTATTGCCACCCGCGACCTGAAAATGAACCCATAGACCAAAAAACAATCCGCCTTAATTGATCCCCGGATAGAGATATAATAAGACTTACGATACTGCTTGCAAACATTGAGAAAACTACGCCGGTAAGTATCAGTGTGGCAGTCGATATACTTTTATCAATAAGGTGTGCAATTGCCATAACGATCAAGATAGATATAAAAGCAAAAACCATTGCAAATAATGCCGTAAAAGCATACCCCTGGACATGGAGAGCAGAAGAGAAAAAAATGGCAATCACAGCGCCAAGTGAAGCGCCTGATGAGACTCCCAGAGTTCCTCCCTCTGCAAGAGGATTTTTTAGAATCCCCTGCATAACACAGCCGGAAACAGAAAGGCAGGCTCCTACAAGACCGGATAGGATTACCCTTGGCATCCTAACAGAAAATAATATAACAGAAGTGCTCTTAGAGATATTATCAGTACTAAAACCAAATATCTTTCCTGCGATAAGTTTTACTGAATCGGAAAGCGGGATAGAAACGCTTCCAACCGTCAATGAAACCAAAAACGATAAAGCAAGAACCAGAATGCTGATAATTAATATTATTTTGTAATTATAGCTTTTATTTGTCATAAACTTTTTTTATTAGTTCTCGTGCTGCGTCAACAAGACGTGGGGCGGGGCGGCTGGTGGTATCGGCGTTAATATCATAAACTGCGCCATTTTTAACTGCGGTAATTGATTGCCAGTTTTTTCGTGACATTATTTCCGATGCCGCGTTGCCGCTTGCAGTATATGAGCCGCAAGTTGTGAGTATGATATCCGGATCTGCTTTTATCACCTGTTCTTCAGAGATACTTTGCCACCCGTTCAGATCGTCAAATACATTTTTAATGTTACAGATGTTAAATAGTTCCTGCAAGAAAGTGCCTTGACCGCAAGTCCATAATCCTTGATCCAGAGGCGATAGTTCGACATATACTTTTTTTTGCGTTTCATTTTTAGCAATATTTTTTATTTCATCGAACTGCTTTTTCATATTATTGGTTAAATCGTTTGCCTCTTTATTTTTTCCTACAATTTTTCCTACCATAGCTATATCAGAATATGCGCCATCGATAGTCTGAGCATCCGTTACAACAACTTTAACCCCTGCGGAACGAAGCTGCTGTACCTGGTCTGCTTTCTGTGACATTTTCCCTATGAAAACCACATCAGGATTATCTGCAATAATATTTTCAATATTTGTTCCCGCTCCGCTTTTTAAGGCTGCCTTAGTTTTAACTTCTTCGGGATAGTTGCAAGTATCGCTGACTGCAGTCACCTTGTCGCCACTGTTTAAAGCATATAAAATTTCAGTTATTGATGGGACAAGAGAAATGATTTTATTCGGAATTTTATCGATTGAAACCTCGGTGTTAGAGGCATCGGTAACAGTTATTTGAGATACTGAAGCCTTATTTTGGGTGCAAGCGGCTAGTGATAAAATGATCGTAATGCAGACTAATAATGATAATACGCGTTTCATATGTTCCTCCTAAAAAAACGACGCACATTCCGGGCCTCTGGAATGTGCGTTAATAAAATTAGTTATTCCCTGCCCGCAGAGGGAATAACGACTCAAGCATATATTTCAAGGTATCCTGACTTTTATCATCCCGCAGGCGACTTATAGCCAACGGTCAAAATCACAGTTGCTGGGGCAGTGCCGGCTTTTCACCGACTTCCCTTAAAATAGCGCTATATTCAATTAAATAAAATTATATATGCCTTTTTAAATGGTGTCAAGTAAGTAAGATGTATATATGGTGTAATATAATTTGCTTAATTTAGTATAAAATAATAGCAGAAAGGATGGTGCCCATGAAACAGAGAAAGCAAAAAAAAGAAAAATTGCCCCCATCTGCAAACGCTGTCACACTGCCTCTAATGTCTTCAGATCCTCAGGCTATTCAAAGGGTAAATGAAGACGGGGACCCTTCTTTAGATGATGTTATAGAAGCACGTGATTGGGTAATTCATAATAAAAAATAACTTTTTTAATGTTAAAGCACTCAGATAAAATTATAACTGAGTGCTTATTTTTGACTAAAAATCGAGTATTCTAGCCAGGATGTAATTTGAAATATAAAATCCCTTTCGATTAAAAGCATAACCATCGCTTGTGATTTCAACATGTCCGCTTTTGATAAAAGGTTCAAGCTTTTTATAAAACATTTCATCAAAATTTTTATTGTGAAAGCGAAGCCTGAAAGCCTCTTTTGAGATTCCATCATTAAGCCGGAATCTAAGCATTACATATTCGCCGATATTTTCATTCTGAGGCACTTCAAGATATTCTGAAAGTATGTTTTCTCCGGATTCGTGCAATAACACCTTATTATACAATTTGATGTCTTTTACAAATGAAAATCTTCTTCCGTTTAAATATGAGGATGCAGCAGTTCCAAGCCCCAGGTATTCGTCGCAATTCCAATATTTCAAATTATGTTTGCATTCATATCCATTCTTTGCGAAATTAGATATTTCATACTGATTGTATCCTGCTTTTTCAAGTTTTTCAGCAGCGGCGAAGTACATGTCAGCCTCTGTATCTTCATCTGGAAGAGCCAGACGGTCACGAGCCTCAAAAAATGGGGTGCCCTCTTCAATCTTTAGCCCATATAAAGAAATATGCTCTGGCGCAAGTGCAATTATTTTGTCTAGAGTTTCACAGAGGCTTTCCCAAGTCTGATCAGGTATACCATACATGATGTCCACGCTTATATTCTTGAATTTCAAAAGCCTTGCGGTTTTGTATGTATGTTCAAAATCAGAAAAACTGTGCAGTCTTCCGAGCTTTTTAAGCTCGCTTTCATTAGCAGACTGCACACCGATACTCAGTCTATTTACACCGGCCCGCTTAAGAGTCTTAAGTGTTTTTTTAGCTGCTGAAAATGGGTTTGCTTCCACGGTAATCTCTGCGTTTTTTGCCAAGTTAAAATTTTTGCGGATATTTTT
>JAUZPM010000111.1 GCA_030705925.1 Bacillota bacterium | reverse complement strand
GCTTTCAGCTATAATGAAGGTAAGCGGCACTTTAGACGGCACTTCCGATAATTCCTATAAAATCGTAAAAGAGCCGAAACTCGGCAAAGCGGCAATAGATCCGGGAAGCAATGTATTCGAATACAGCGCGCCTGATAAGAAAACCGGAACAGATTCGTTTGAATATCAGTCGCTTGACTCAAAAGGAAATGTTCTTTCAACCGGAAAAGTTAACGTCAAAGTCGAGAAACCGTCAAGCACCGTAACATTTGCGGATATGACCGACTGCTATGCAAATTATGCGGCAGTCAAGCTGACGGAAGCCGGCGTATTGAGCGGAACCGAACTTGCCGGCAATAAATTCTTTCATCCGACAAACACAGTCAATCGCGGCGAATTTCTCGCAATGCTTATGACTGCGCTCGAGGAGGATGGAGATGTATCCACTGTTTCGAATACCGGGCTTGCCGATGATAAGGAAACCCCGAAGTGGCTCAAAGGTTTTATAAAGAAGAGCGTTGATAAAGGCATAGCGAGCGGAAAGACAGACAAAAAAGACAGCACTGCATCCTTTGCTCCAAACGACACAATAACACGTGCGGAAGCTGCCGTTATGGTCAACAATGCGCTTGCAGTAAAGCTTCCGTCAGAAGTCGGCCTCACCTATACTGACAGCGAAAGCATCCCGACGTGGGCTTATACGGCAGTCAGCACACTGACCAATATTAAGGTCATGAACGGTGACAACGATAACAGGGTCGACCCGTGCGGTCAGCTGACAAGAGCTGAGGCGGCACAGCTTATCTATAACGCCGTGAAGTATAAAGATAGCACAAATTCAAGCGCATACAACGTTTTCAGCTGGTTTAAATAAAATTAATGATTTCGTGACCGTAAATGCATGCTTTACGGTCACGAACCGTTTTATTTATCTGCTTTCATTGCGTCGATGCGGCTTTCATCAGGTGTGACGAAAAGCGTTTTATTATCCGTGAAGATCACAAACCCCGGTTTTGACCCCGGTGGTTTTTTGACATGCCGCACTTCTGTGTAAGTAATCGGCACTTTTTGAGACATACGAAATTTGCTGTAAAAAGCCGCAAGCATGGCCGCCTCCAAAAGGGTTTTATCGCTTGGAGCTTTGCCGCCGCACGAAATGATGACGTGCGAACCCGGAATATTGAGGGCGTGAAGCCAGATGTCGTTCTTCATTGCGGTTTTAAGGGTAAGCTGATCGTTTTGGATGTTGTTTTTGCCGACGTATATATCTGTTTTATCTGATGATATGAAATGCATCGGCTTTGACGTTCTGCCACGATTCAAGGCTTTTTTATTTTTATTTTTCAAATACCCGCCTGCAATCAGCTCTCCGCGGATCTCGCTGAAATCTGCCTCGTTTTCTGCTGTTTCAACTGCTTCGAGAATCGACTCAAAATACTGAAGCTCTCTTTCGGCAAGAGCTATCTGTTCTGCGATCATATTTTCAGCCGTTTTCAGCTTTTGATATTTCTTGAAATACTGCTGCGCATTCTGTGCGGGGCTTTTTGTTATGTCCATAGGTATGCGCACAGTTTTCATATCTTCATAATAATTTTGAAGCTCTGCAAAAGGCGCACCCTTTTCGATTATAGCAAGGTTGGTGGTGACAAGCTCACCAAATATCCTGAATTTTTCACGGTCGGCACATGCGGCAAGCTCATCTTTTTGAAGAGAAATCTTTTTTGTAAGCTTAGATATAGTATTAGTAGCAAGATGTGTCAGCTCCTGCCCTCTAAGCTTTTTCCGTTCTGCCTCGTCTCTTTCACGGTAATATGCGTCAAGCAGGTCTGAATAGCTTCCGTAAGTCCTGCACTCCGCACTGGTTCCATATTGACCTATACCAGTCACCGTGAAATCTTTCGGCTTTCCGTTTATAATGAGCATCGTGGGGCTGTGCTGTCCCGCCTTAAGGTCATCAAAAAAAGCCGATAACTCTTTGATGATCTTTTTTCTTGAAAATGACGGCAGTTCCGTGACCGGGCAATCCCAAACGCCGACTGCTTTAAATGCGATTTCTCGGGCAAGCAGCGGCGACAGCCCCATAACTCTTGATATAAGCATTTTTTCAAGCAGGATAGGCGTGTCTTCGTTTAAAATCGCACTTTCTATGCGGTCAAAATCTGTAAACGGATTATATTTATTCTGCGAGTCTGGCAGTTCATACCTAATTCCGGACATGATCTGGCGAGACTGGTTTTCTGAAATATCTATGTGAAAAAGCGAATCTATAACTCTGCCCTCTCCGTCGGTCAGGATAATGTTGCTGCGCCTGCCAAGCACCTCTAATATAAGGCTTTTTTTCTCGATATCGCCTAGTTCGTTTATATTTTCAAAATCCAGCTTTACCACACGTTCAAAGCTAAGCTGTGTAAAGCCGATAAGCTTGCCGGATGTTAAATATTTTCTAAGAAGCATACAGAACATGGGCGGCGCGTCTGGATTTTCTTTTGCAACCTCGGTAAGCTGGACTCTTGGGTAATTTGCGTTTGCGCTTATAAGAAGCCGCAGATTTTCGCCAAGGCTGCGCATTACCAGCACGACCTCGTTCTTTTCTGGCATATGGATTTTTGAAATTTTTCCGCCAAGCGCTTTTTTATTTATCTCCTGCGACATAGCGTGCAAAAAAACTGCGTCAAAAGGCATAATTTCTCCTTAAATCGTCGTTATGACATTGTCGAGCAGTGTAGATTTGATAAGCTCGATGCCTGGAAACTTTTCTTTTATAACAGACATAGGCAGGACAAGCGACGGGTCTTCTGTAAAATGATGCCCCGCAATGACAAGATTGATTTTAAGGTCTGCGGCTTCGACATGGAAGTTATGCTTCATTTCGCCCGTAACGAATGTGTCGCACCCCGCCGCCTTTGCCTCATAGATCATGGTCGGCAGACTGCCGCCCATTACCGCGACCTTTTTTACAGGCAGCCCCGCGTCGTGTATCAGCACATAGGTTCCGTGTAAATTTTCTTTAACGTCACGTGCAAACATTTGAAGGGACAATGGCTTTTCAAGCTCGCCTATCCTGCCAAGTCCGATTTTCGGCTCTCCGTTTTTACATATTATCGGGTGCACATCCGAAAGCCCGCAGGCAGTTGCCAGAATATCATTTACGCCGCCCTGCACGCTGTCAAGATTGGTGTGAAGGCATATTGCGGCTATGCCGTTTTTAATAAGGCGAAACACCCTGCCCTCAGGTGAAAAATCGTTTTTCACAGCGTTTATCTGCGTGTCTTTACGAATGACAGGATGATGGCTGACGATAAGTTCACAGCCCATTTCTTTGGCTTCATTTATGATGCTATCGGTTATATCGAGAGCAAAAAGCACACGGGTTATCTCGGCATTTTCATCGCCGACAAGCAGGCCAACATTGTCAAAATCCTCTTTTAAGTCGAAAGGAATCCTTTCATTTATCGCGTTTGCTATATCAATCAGTTTTGCCATATTTAAGCCTCCTTATTTCACTGAAAAGCCCAAG
>JAUZPM010000110.1 GCA_030705925.1 Bacillota bacterium | reverse complement strand
CATTTCTTTTGCCATATCAACGTCACGGATACGGGATTCTGCGGACTGCAGGTTTTCAGCTGATGTATCAAGATTGTTGATCTTGTGCTCAAGACGGTTCTGAACAGCGCCGAGGTTTGCACGCTGTGTAGAAACCTTGTTGATAGCGCTGTCGATCGTTGTGATAGCGCTCTTCGCTTCATCACGTGTTGCGACACTTACAATACTATCGATTCCAAGAGCAGAAGAGCTCATATTGCCTATATTGATCTCCATCTCGTCGCCTTCATTTGCCCCGGTCTGGAATGCAGCAGATGAACCTGTTACTGCGAATTGGACATTAGCAGAATTTGTATCAATGCCTGTTCCAGCGGCAAGAGCATCATCCTTAAATGAAATAGTTCCTACTTTCGTAGAACCATCCATGACATCATAGGAGGTGTCAGCCGCAAATTTCACATTGTTTGTACCTGTTGAAACAGTATAATCCTTACCGGTTGAGTGGAGTGTAAATGACTCGGCATGAGTTGAATCTGCAGCCTGATAAGATGTTAAAGTATATGTCCCCGTTGCCATATCACCGGCTGAGATATTAATGTTGTCTGCGAGTGCACGAGCAGCAATAATGTCATCAGTTGTAGACACCGCATTGGAATTGGTTCCCAAAGCGTTCTTGCCAAGCGTACCATCAAGCAGGTTCTTTTTGTTAAATGTAGTCTTTGAAGAAATATCGTCGATTTCTGATGTCAGCTGCTGAAACTCAGATTGCAGTGCATCACGGTCAACATCATCATCGTTTGTGTCAGATGAAGACTGAACGGCAAGCTCTCTCATTCTCTGCAGAATGGAGTGTGTTTCTGTCAATGCGCCTTCAGCTGTCTGAACCATGGATATACCATCCTGTGAGTTCTTTGACGCCATGTTGAGTCCGCTGATCTGTGCTCTCATCTTCTCAGAGATTGCAAGACCTGCAGCGTCGTCGCCGGCTCTGTTGATTCTGTAGCCTGATGACAATTTCTCGACTGATTTTGCTGTGTTGCTGTCATTGATAGTCAGCTGACGCAGCGTGTTCATTGCCATTAAGTTGTTGTTAATACGCATAATTTTTCCTCCATGAATTTTTATTTCTACGGCATCCGTGCCGTAAACCTGTTTCGCCGCATAAAAAATGTCCGGGTCCAGAACAGTTTTATGCGGCTTACATCCATTTTATAATATCGATATCTATTACAAAAACTTTAGATATTTTCCGTAAATATTCTTATTGCTTTATAAAGATTTTAATAGCTGCAAGATCTCTTCGGGCGCCTTATTCGCCTGAGCAAGCATTGCAGTTGACACTTGGCATAAAAGGTTTTCTCTGGCATATTCCATATACTCCTGAGCCATATCAGCATCTGTAATACGGGATTCTGCCGCTTGCAAGTTTTCAGCAGTTGTTTCCAGATTATCAATTTTTGTTTCAAGACGGGTTTGATCTGCTCCAAGTTTTGCCCGCTGAACCGAAACCTTTTCAATCGCATCATCAAGAGCCCCTATAGCTTTTGATGCGCCGTCACGGGTGGCGATGCTGATAGAGCTATCTATGCCAAGTGCTTTTGAACCCATATTACCAATAGAGATTCCCATCTCATCGCCCTCATTAGGTCCGCACTGAACAAACATGTCTTGACCTGTCAATTCAAACGTCAAATCGGATATTTGCTGAACTTCTGAAGAATCCTCAAATTTAAATTTAATAGTTCCTACAATACTGTTACCATTACTTGTATCAACAATATTATATCTTGTTCCCGAAACCCAGTCCTTCCCAGATTCCGGTTCACCAGCATAAACAGCATATGAATTAGAAAATAAAATCTGAGCCGGATCGCTCCCGCTCGCTTCTGAAGTACTTATATAGTCAAACGCTTTCAAATTATTATTAGGATCAATTTCAACCCCTTTTGCAAATTCTTCTAATGCAGAATCAATCGGTACAGTATCCTTAATGCCCACAGTAACCTGCCTGCCAAGATTGCCATTAAGCAGATTTCTGCCATTAAAGTTCGTCTTATCAGCAATATCGTCGATTTCTTTTTGGAGTTCTCCAAACTCAGCTTCAAGAGCCGCCCTGTCAACGCTATCGTCATTAGTGCCATTTGCGGACTGCACAGCAAGCTCTCGCATTCTCTGTAAAATTGAATGTGTCTCATTAAGAGCCCCTTCAGCAGTCTGAACTAAAGAAATCGCATCTTGAGAGTTTCTTGACGCCATATTGAGCCCTCTGATTTGAGCCTTCATTTTTTCAGAAATCGCAAGCCCTGCTGGATCGTCAGCTGCACTGTTGATCCTTTTCCCTGAAGACAGCCTTTGCATAGCCTTTGCGAGACTGTTCTCGTGTAAATTCAATTGTCTCCAAGTATTAAGCGCCATAATGTTATTGTTGATCCTCATAGTTCCCTCCGTGGATAGTCTACTATTGTCAATATCGAAATAAAACATTAGTTTCTTTAGCAAACTTTGTAAATTAAAACAAGAAGAAATTAATTGAGCAAATAACAGTTTTAATAAAATATATTAAAAAAATATACTTTTTTTATATAAAAAACTCCCTATTCGTTAAAATATGTTATAATAGTAAAACAATTTTAGAATCCGACCAAAATTACGCATAATGGCGCAAATGGGAGATGGTTTTATCAGTTGCATTAAATGGGCTCTTGAATGGGCTGGACAAAAAAAATGGAAGCTGATCCTTGCAGTTTCCCTCGTTTTTATCTCGATTTGTATAATGATAATTGAACCATTTATCTTTAAAATTATCATTGACGAAGTACTGGGAAAACACGAGTATGAAAAGCTTATACCGCTGCTTGCCGCCGCAATAGGGGTTGGCGTAACGTATATGCTGATGAAGTACATAATCAGTATTCTTTGCGAGCAGGCATCTCAGCATGCCATATTCGATCTTAAAAGTGATCTTTTCAAGCGTTTGCTTCCGCAGACGAACGAATTCTATCAAACGCATCGTGCTGGTGATCTTATAACGAATATGACGGGAGACATCGATCTTATTCGGCATTTTCTATCTTGGGTGATACCAAAATGGGCTGAATGCATTTTTATGATTGTCATCGTGCTTACAGTTTTTATATCGATAAGCCCGTTATACGCTTTATGCCTCTTCGCTCTTACTCCTTTTACTGTAATATTCGCTATTCAGCTTGCTAAAAATGTGAGGCCGGCATATACAGAAGCACGAAATCAGCTGTCAATTTTAAATACAGTGGTGCAAGAGAATATCAGCGGCAATAGAGTTGTAAAGGCATTTGCGCGGGAAGACTTTGAAATAGAAAAATTCTCTAAGGAAAATAACGAATACAAAGCCCGAAACATCCGAGCAAACTCTATTTGGCTAAAATATAACCCTTTGATCGAATCAATATCAAACCTTTTATCGATAGTGAATCTTGTTGTCGGCGGTATAATGGTTATTTCAGGTAAAATTTCACTTGGCCAGTTAAATATCTTTCTTTCGCTGGCATGGGCGCTCAATGATCCTATGGTACTTGTGGGTTTTGTTGTAAACGATACTCAACGTTTCCTCGCATCAGCCGAAAAGGTTATGGCTCTTTATTATACAGAAAATAAAATCGTTGATGCAGATAACGCAAACGAAGCCGAAACGCTTAAAGGCAACATCGTATTCAAAAACGTAACCTTAAAATACGGAAAAATAAAAGTTCTTGACGATATAAGTTTTGAAATCAAGCCTGGTGAAATTGTCGGATTCATGGGGCCTACCGGTGGAGGTAAAACTTCCCTCGTCAGTCTTATATCGCGATTTATTGATGTCACATCCGGATCGGTTTCTATTGATAATATTGATGTTAAACAATACACTCTTCAAAGTCTGCGCAGGAATATAGCGCTTACGATGCAGGATGTATTTCTTTTTTCCGATACTATTGAATCAAATATTGCTTATGGCGTTCCCGAAGCCTCTATGGACGAAGTGTATGCAGCCGCAAATTGTGCAGACGCTGACAGCTTTATAAGCAATATGCCGGATGGATATGACACTATAGTAGGTGAG
The DNA here is from genome assembly GCA_030705925.1 of Bacillota bacterium. NCBI lineage: Bacteria > Bacillati > Bacillota > Bacillota bacterium. Next base: position 42 of record JAUZPM010000110.1, on the reverse strand, counting down.
CGTGGAACAGGTTTATCCGGCGGACAAAAACAGCGTATATCT
>JAUZPM010000109.1 GCA_030705925.1 Bacillota bacterium | reverse complement strand
TGTGTACGCCTATTTTGAAGATAAAAAAGATATTCTGCTTGCCTGTTTATATCGGTTTGGCGAAACGCTGACAGGGCAAATTTGTGAAAAAATCAGCAGTCTGTCATTTACCGGGAATATCAGCAATACAATAAAAAACGTGCTGAGAATATTCGTGAATTATCATGATTGGTCGAAACTGCTTCATGATGAAATCATGTCTTTGCAATATATTGATAACGATGTGAAAGAGTATTTTGACACAATTCAGAAAACGATGATGACCGCCGTCACCAGTCAGCTAAAAGCTTCCGGCTACGCATTCCGACATGAACGTGAACAGACATTCCTGCTGTTTCAAATGATAATGGGCATTGAGGATGAACTTGCATTTTACCATAGTCCGGATATCGATCACGAGATCCTTATCGATGAGTGCGCTAATGCAATCGTACCGATGCTGATCAAGTGTAACAACGTTTAAGCGTACTTTTATGCCGATACAATCTGCTTTGATTTAAATCCGAAAAAACAAAAATCCGTGTTGGAGTTTACACTCTTATACACGGATTTTTTTTGTGGCGCGCTCGGAGGGATTCGAACCCCCGACCTTCTGGTTCGTAGCCAGGCACTCTATCCAGCTGAGCTACGAGCGCGTATTCCTTTTTAAACAGCTTTTTTATAATACCACACAGTGCCAAAAAAATCAATACAAATATTAAGATATTTCGCACTTAAATTTAAAAAAATTCCATGATTTAAGGTTATTTTTCTCAATTTTAACGGATAAAATACTCTTTAAAGTTTATATGCCGTATGCTATACTGATAGAAAGGGCGGTGTAAATATTGTTCACCAGAATAAGAAAATCAATTATATATTATATAAAATGTACTGACCTTACGCTTATCGGGCTGACGCTCGCCTCATCTTTATACGGTCTTTTGCTTGTCATGAGCGCCGTTAAATCTTTTGACTCAAACAAGCTCGTTATTATTCAGGCAGCGGCAGTGGTGCTCGGGTTCATCAGCATGATCGTGATATCAAACATAGATTACGAGGCGCTCGGCGACATCTGGATGATTTTATACGGGCTTGGCATTATCGCTCTCGTAATAACGATATTTATAGGCACAGGGCCTACCGGAACCAACAATCAAAACTGGATTAACCTCGGTTTTATCAAGGTTCAGCCTTCCGAAATAGTTAAGCTTGCGTTTATCATATCGCTTGCGACTGTCATTTCACGATTCGGCGAAGAAATGAACCAGTTTAAAAACCTTGTTTTTGTTCTCATGCTCGTCGGCGTGATGTGCGGGCTTATATTGATTCAGGGAGATATGGGTTCAACGCTCGTTTTCCTCTTCATTGCTATCGTAATGATGTTTGCCGGCGGACTGAAGCTGAGGTATTTCATTATTTCATCACTTACCGCTGTTATTGCGGCTCCGTTTATATGGACATATGGCTTAACAAATTATATGCGCGACCGTATATTATTCGGATTTAACCCAGAACTTGACCCGTCAAAGGTCGGATATCAGGCAGTGCAGAGCAAAATCGCCATAGGTTCAGGGCTTCTTGCCGGAAAAGGGCTCTTTCACGGTCCACAGATACAAAACAGCATCGTCCCCGCAAAGCAAACAGATTTTATCTTTGCGGTTGCAGGCGAAGAGCTTGGTTTTATAGGCGTCACGCTGGTGATCCTTCTGCTTTCATTTATACTGATACGCATACTTCTCAATTCCCGAAATTGTGAAACGAGCTTGGGATCTCTGATTTGCATCGGCGTATTTGCGATGCTTTTCATTCAGATATTCGAAAATATCGGCATGTGCATCGGCATACTGCCCGTTATAGGCATCACTCTTCCCCTATTCAGCTATGGTGGTTCTTCTGTAGTCAGCGTGTACATATCACTTGGGCTCGTGCTGTCTGTCGTAAATCACAGGAAATCACTTTCATTCCTATACGAAGAATAATTCCTTAAACATCAATATTAAAGCCGGCATCACTTCATATGAGCCGGCTTTCGTTTTATGTAATTATTTCTTATCATTGAGCAGTTTACTTAATTCCTCCATAAATGTATTAATGTCTTTGAATTGACGATAGACTGAAGCGAATCTGACATAAGCGACCTCATCTATTGCCTTTAGTTTATTCATTACCAGCTCTCCGACCCTTGCGGAAGTGATTTCCCTATCAAGCGAGTTCTGAATCTCTGACTCGACTTCATCCGCAAGGACCTCAAGCTTTGAGAACGGGACCGGGCGTTTTTCACAAGCGCGTACAATTCCGTTTAAAAGCTTGTTTCTGTCATAAGCTTGTCTTGATTTGTCCTTTTTTATTATCATTATCGGCAATGTCTCAATTATCTCATAAGTTGTAAACCGTTTTCCGCATTTGAGACACTCGCGGCGACGTCTGATACTTACACCCTCATCAGTCGGTCTGGAATCAACAACCTTACTTTCAGTGTAACCGCAATAGCAGCATTTCATGACCATCACCTCGGAAAGATTGTATCATCTTTAAATTAAAATATCAAGAGTCCATATAATGCTCTGTCACTATATCGGTAATTACGTCGGTAAGTGCAATTGGTGTTACTCCGTTTCTGCAAACCATCTCAAGAATTTCAGCGGCAAAATCTGCATCGGTCGTAATATTAGGAACTACAGCTTCAATAACTTCACCGTTAACCGATTTCTTTACGCTTATGCCATAACCCACATAAGCCGCTTCATCATCCGGATTCTGATACTCTTTAACAAGTATCCTGTACGAAAGTTGCATTTGTGAATTATCGGTTTGGACAACGTTACGCAGTTCTTCTACAATTTTAACCAATTTCAAACCCACCTTCTTAAATATATTTGTGAGTTTATCATAAAAGACTTTAGCATTAAAATCAAACCTTTGTGTTCGTCAAAATTCGACACTTTTTTCTCAATATTCAATTATCGGGTAGTTTATTATGCAATATATGCATAAATGTCGAATAATGCGATGAAATCTACTTAAGTTTTGCCATTTTTATACCATTTATTTGCCGTTGAGACTTAATATCAGTTATGCTAGAATAACTTACGTGGTGATAAATATGAAGCGAAAATATGATTTAGTAGCACAAAAAATAAAGTCTATGAATAACTTTTCATATTACATACTATGGATCGGATTCATATTGACAATTGTGCTTTTAAGCGAAGCTTTAATTGCAAAGGTTGCTGTAAATGGATTATACTTTACAAACAGATATTTTGACTTTTTATCAAGCGGATTGGTTGAAACTGCCTTCTGCACATTGCTTGTCGGGTTCATAGGATTCTTTATTTCCGACTATATATTTAAAAAAGACCTCTCCAATAATGATCAATAATTTGGGCATTCACTCCGGTCGGCAGATGTCAGTTTTACTACTGGCATCTGTTATTTTTTATGTTGCAGTTTATTACATATTGAAACTATTTTTCAATTAACTGGTAATTACCTTTACAGTTAAAATTTGTCAGCAGCTATTATTCAAATCTTCCTGCATTAAATTTATTATCATTTTTATCTTTAAAAACAAGTCCGAAATTACATACTGATGTGTGATTTCACTGACTTTACGAAAGAAGAAGCCATTGCATATTTATGTATATTTACAGTATACTTTTATGCATTTTCCGATATAATTTTACTTTAATTATGATTAAATATCCGAGCGTAAGCATACCTAAAATTCCAAATAGAATACAAAATGTGTGCAGCTATTTCCCAGGAAATAGCTGCACACATTTTGTACTTGTGAGGTGCAAACAAGAGCTCTGGTGGGATCTTCAAGTGAAAGTATCTCTATTGGCAAAATCATCAAAGTAACGGCAAATCGAAATTTTAAGGCTTAAAACGATATATAAAACGGGGTGTCCGCTTATTTGGCGGACACCCCGTTTAAGAGAGAGAAGGACACCTACTATTTAGAGAAGTAATTTGTAAGCATTTGAGCGGTTTCAGCTCTTGTCGCCGTTCCTGTCGGATTGATCTTCCCGTCAGAACCATTGATATAACCGTTTGCCGCAAGAAGCAGGATATCATCCTTTGCGTATGATGCCACGCTTCCGATGTCGCTGAAGGATACTTGCGATGTATCTGCATTCTCATCCAGCAGTCCGAACGCCTTAAGCGTT
>JAUZPM010000108.1 GCA_030705925.1 Bacillota bacterium | reverse complement strand
CGTATCGTCTGCCTGTTTGATGATTTCATGGATGTCATCATCTGCACTATGCTTTGTAGCAGATCCCAGCGCAATAGAAAGGTTAACATTGCTTACGAATGTGGATGCGCAGATTTTTTTGATATTTTCAGCAACCTGTTCAGCTGCTTCAGTTTCAGTTCTAGGCATAAGGATAATAAATTCATCGCCACCCCAGCGTGCCGCAATGTCACCTGCGTGGCAAACACTTTTCATAATTTCTCCTGCCGCTATAAGCAGACTGTCACCTGCTAAATGTCCGAATGCATCGTTAATTAGCTTTAGCCCGTTAACATCGCCAACTAATATGGAGATCGGATAATTTTCAACTTTATCCATTTTTTTAAGTTCTTCCTCAAAAAACCTGCGATTATAAAGGCCAGTCAGTTTATCGTGATAGGTCAAATATGCAATTTCTCTTTCACTTTCTTTCTTTTCAGTAACATCTCTGAAAATAATCACATATCCTGCAATTTTATCTGAAACTTTTATGGCTGACGCTTTAACTTCAATATCTATAGGATAGCCATACTTTGTTTCAAATATTAAGTCCTCATCAATTTCAGTTTCTCGATCGGTCCCCATTAATACTTTAGATATAACAAGCTGTTCCTTGTCGGATTGTTTAATAACATTATAAACATCCCAAATCTTTTTGCCGATTGCATCACTTTTAGCGATACCTGTAAGTTTAACAGCTATTTCATTTACAAGTTGAATCACGCCGTTTCCATCTGTTGCTATCACTCCCTCGCCGATAGACATAAGAGTAGTTTCAAACCATTTTTTCTCCTCAACAAGTTCGTTCTCAGCCCTTTTTCTTTTGACCTGCTCCCATGCGTTTCTAATAAAGAGCATAAATTGTAAACTATCAGTTTCATCATAACTAGCCTTCTTATCGTAGACAATTGCAACAGCCGTTATGCTATCCCCTTCATGGACAGGAGTAATCATAAGCCTTTCCGCCTCAATATTTCCAAAGCAGGAGAGGTCGCTTCTCTTCACTTTATTTACAATAATAGGTTTTTTAGTTTCGATTACCCTTTTTAATATTTCACTTTCGTCAAAACCGATAATAAATTTATCAGTATTCCAAAGTTTTGTCGCAACGATAAAATATCTGTTTTTCTCATCACATTTTAGAAGAAACCCAAAATTACTGTCAGTAAGCTCCACAGCCTGCAGTATTATGTAATTTAGCAGTTTTTCGTCGCTGTCAGCTTCAAACCGCGAGATCTCCGTCAAGCTTGCATACCGTTTAAGGCTGTTGATCTGCATTTTTTCGGCAAGTTTATGGTCTGTAATATCCATTACGAACCCGACGTGTTTCGTCCTTCCGGTTTCTTTATCAACCTTAAAGGTTCCTTTGGAGTGCACCCACGTAATATTATCATCATTGCGTTTTATCCGACACTCAAATGAATAATCTCTTCTATCCTCAAACGCTTTTTGAAACTTTTTATACACATAATCGAAATCTTCCGGGCAGACAAACTTTTTTAGTTGTTCGCTTGATGTTACCCCGTTTTCCGGCTTTATCCCAAAAATACTATAAAAGCCGCTAGAATAGACACAATACTTTGTTAATATATCTATCTCCCAGCTGCCGACCTTTGCAAGATTTTCAACGATGTTTATCCTGTATTCATCATTTTTAAGCTGTGAAATCAGTTTTATCCGATCGGTAATATCTCTAGGCGTTGCATAGATAACGTTGTCATAATAAAATGAGCGCCACTCAATATTTTTATAAGAACCGTCTTTACATTTTACGCGGCATACAAATTCAGTATTCTCCTTTTCCTCTGATATTTTAGCCAATATTTCATCTACGTCGAGAGGATGAATAAAATCAAAAAGTTTATGATCTTCAATTTCCGACCTATGGTAACCGAGTGTATTTTGGAATGCTTTATTCACATTTATAAAATTCAGATTCTTGTCAAACGTACACATCATGTCTGCGTTTATTTTGAAAAATGAATCCAGTTTGGCCCTCGCTGTTTTATAACGAGTATTAAGAAAATATATCAAAACAGCAATTGCAATAAATATGACGACTCTTAAAAAGGTTGCCAGCATTTCTGAAGAATCTTTATCAAAAATAGCCACACTTATGAAGTAACATATCGAAGTAAGAGCAGAAAAGTATACCCCCTTCTTACCATAGAAAAATACTCCCAAAAGAATAGGTATGTAAAAAAGATGCTGTGAAATATTAAAAATTCCCATGTTCATAAAAATAACATTAATAGCAAAGGAAAGAACAAGCGAAACTGAGTAGGCGAGATGTTTTTTCATATAAACCTCCGCTTCTTGCCAAAAACTAATTATCTGTGTAAAATACGCTAATTTACTATATTATCTTTATACGATCAACTACATTTGAAATATCGAAATTTGTAGAATAAAGTCGTATAATACAATAATACATTATTTTTTAATAAAAACAATTATATTATATTATTATTTTTGTATAATTTTTATATTACATAAACATTTTGCAAGTCGTATTTTTGTAATTATAAACTAAATTAAAATTTGCTAGTCAAATGCCAATCCTTTTATAGTATAGTTGAATCTATTTCGGCAAAAACAAATATGAATAAAATTAAAGGAGGAATAGAATGCCAACACCTACAACGTATAAAAATGAAGCACCTGCAACGCCCAAAGATTTTCCGGCACAACACCAAAACACACAGCCTGGCAGTGAGCAGCAGATGAATCCCAAACCAATAGTAGACAACCCGCTTTACAACGGTTCAAATAAACTTAAAGATAAAGTCGCAGTCATCGCAGGCGGTGACAGCGGTATTGGGCAAGCCACAGCGATAGCTTTTGCCAAAGAAGGAGCAAACGTTGTCATAATTGATATAAAAAACGGAAGCGACGCAGGCGAAACCAAAAATCTTGTTGAAAAATACAATAGGAAATGCGTTGTTATGTCCTGTGACCTTAAAGACGAACGTTCAGCAGTGAATACTGTGACGCAGATCATGCAGAGGATGGGCAAGATCGATATTCTTGTAAATAATGTCGCGGTTCAGTATCCTCAAAACAGCATTAAAGATATAACAGATGCACAATTAGGACTAACATTTTCAACAAACGTTTTCAGCTATTTCTTTATGACCAAAGCATGCCTGCCCCATATGCAGCAGGGAGCGTCAATAATCAATACAACTTCTGCAACAGCATATAAAGGCGATAAAACATTGATAGATTACTCATCAACTAAAGGCGCAATTGTTTCTTTTACACGCTCTCTTTCGCAATCTCTAGCTTCCAAAGGCATCCGTGTGAACGCAGTTGCTCCCGGTCCTGTCTGGACTCCACTAATACCTTCTAGTTTCACGGCTGCTGAAGTCGCACAGTTCGGCAAGGACACTCCGCTTGGCCGTGCAGCTCAGCCCTTCGAGCTTGCCCCAACCTATGTTTATCTTGCAAGCGATGATTCTGCATATATGACAGGTCAGGTTCTTCATGTGAATGGCGGCATTATAACTGAATCTTAAATAACAAAAGACGAGCTTGTCCGTAACTATTCGAACAAGCTCGCTTGCTATTAGATTTTGCTAAGTTTTCTTCCGAGACCCTTTAAGAGATTGTCAGACTGCCAAATTATTATTTTCCAGTCTCGATTCCCGGAACGTCGTCAACAGGATTTCCGTTTGGATCAACGTACGACCGCCCTGACTTTCTAAGCATTACGTCTTCCGATCCGTCTGTTCGCATCATCCATATCCTATCTATTTCTTCATGGTCGTTTTTATAATCAAGCGGAAGGTAAAAAATATGGTTTCCAACAACTGATGAAACGTAATTCAATTTCCTAGAAAGCGTTATTATATAAGAAAAATCAAGCGGTGCACGGCGCAATCCAAAGAAAACTGTATCGTTTAAAATTTGGAAATGATAAACCCCTACATTAGGCGAAACAGCCTCTTTCGTTCCTGACTGTATGTCATAACGATAAAGTTTCATCTTATCACTATAATAAATGCTGCCCTTGTAAAATTGAAAATGATATAAATAACCCGGAGCAACAGGGGGTATAAGTTCTTTGTTAATTTTGCTTCCTATATCATACTGATATAAGCCCCCGCCCGATATATAATATACTATATTATTTACAAAAGTGAAGTCTATTACATATGACGTGATGCAGTCTAGCTGCTCTGTTTTTCCGGTTGAAAGATCATTACTGTAAAAAGAATCTACTTTATAAAAAAAATACAGATAGCCTTCAAATACTT
>JAUZPM010000107.1 GCA_030705925.1 Bacillota bacterium | reverse complement strand
TGTTTTAAATGAAAATAATAAAACGGCAATCAAAATCGTGCTCGATATGCTCAATGCTTTAAGAAATCAGTATGTTGAAACAAAAGATAAAAAATTTTGGAAAATGTTAATTGAACTGCTGCCGGAATCTTTTAATCAAAAAAGAACCTGCACTTTTAATTACGAAAACCTTTATTCTATAGTAAGACAAAGAAAAAATCATAAGTTAACAGAGTGGTCGGATGGTTTTATAGATTGGGTAAAAACCCTGCCCTATGCAAAAGAATTGATTTTTTGCGGGGAAAATGAATGAAAGACGTTAGGATTTTATTACTTTTTTCATAAAAATAGGAACAAAAGGACTTGAACTTTTAGAGGTTTGAGTTCTTTTGTTTTTATTATTTTTATGATATATTAAGTATATATTATTTATACGCTCAGTAAAATTTTTTCGACATTCATATCTATTGATAAAAACGCTAAGCAGCATAAAAATACGGGGATAAATAGGGAATTAATAGAGAGAAAAGGCAGGCGAAAAGAATATATGATAGAAAATTATATTGCAATAGGTATATTAAACATACTTGTTTTAGTTATGCTGAGCTTTATGGTTCAAAAGAATGATATTCTCGACGTGAAAAAAAAGAAGGTATATTCGGTTACTATTTTCGCAACCGTCGCTGTTATCTTATCTGAAGTGGGAACAAGCCTTTTTGAAGCTTTGGGTCCGTCATTTCGCATACCCAATATGACCGCTAATGTTATAGGCTTTTCGGTTTCTCCGATTATCCCTATTCTGTTAGCGTCAGTTTTCAGCAACAAATATTCGAAAATTCCTCCATTGTTATTTTTGCCTTCCATAGCCAATCTGATTTTGACAGTGACTTCGCCAAAATGCGGTTTGATTTTCACAATCTCGCCGGAAAATGTATACAGCCGCGGTCCGGCGTTCATATTTTACATCGTTGCATATGGCTGGGGCATCGCTGTATTATTCGATACTATAATCAGAACAACAAAGCGATATTATAGCAAAAGCAGTTTTATACTGACTTTCCTGTTTTTATTTTTATTGATCGGCACTACTATTCAGGTTTTGATTCCAAAGCTGCACGCTACGTGGACGTGCGTCACATTTGCTATGGTCATTTATTATGCTTTTATCTGTGAATTCAGTGACAAACATGATATTTTGACGATGCTTTTTAATAGGCGGGCATATGAAAGCGCTAAAAATCACTTTGAAGCATTGGAAAGGGCAGCGGTTATCCTTATTGATGTGGACAACTTCAAGCAAATCAACGACACTTACGGCCATCAATACGGCGACGACTGTCTTGGTACGATCGGTATTGCCATAAAGTCTGCCTTTTCAGATATTGGAACCGGATTTCGGATCGGCGGGGATGAGTTCTGCATTTTAAGCGATATAACAGATGAAGAACTTATAAAGCACGCGCTTGAAAGGCTTATTGGCGAGATCAACGCGAATAGGGATAAAAGCCCGCAGTTTCCTACGGTATCTATTGGGTATAAGATTTATCATAAAGCAAGCGGCAACAGCATCAACCAAGTGTTCCAAGAGGCAGATAAGGAACTTTATTTGCAAAAACGCCGAAATATGACGGTGCAATTATGATATTTGTGCGTGGTTTTTAATGTAAGTTGATTTTTTTGTGCGGTTAATGTGATATAATGAAACTATTATACATAATTAATGAGTCAAAATGTAAAGGAGTCAAAAATCATGACAAAAATAGATCTTGTCAGACAGGAAATGATGAAGGCGCTGAAAGAAAAGGATATGGATCGTAAAAATGCGTTATCTTTGCTTCTTTCAGCATTAAAAGCAAAGTTTATCGATAAACGTGCCGACCTTACGGAGGAAGAGGAAAACACTATAATCTGCAAAGAGATAAAGGAAGCGCAGGAGACGATGGCGTCCTCGCCGAAAGACAGAGCCGATATAATCAAGGAATGCGAGCTTAGAATCAAGGTTTATTCAGAATTTGCACCGAAAATGATGTCAGAGGATGAAATCAAGGCTGTTATCCAGAAGGTCATCGGAGAACTGGGGATTTCGGCTCCGTCAGCAAAGGATAAAGGCGTGATTATGAAATCTCTGATGCCACTTTTAAAAGGCAAGGCTGACGGCGGTCTTGTGAACAGACTTGTCGGAGAATTGTTGAAATAACCACGTAAGAACGGAATATTAAAAGGATCAGAACCTTTCAAGGAACTGATCCTTTTTTTAGATTACTTATCTCTTTTAAACTCGAGGATATCGCCTGGCTGACATTCGAGAGCGTCACAGATTGAGTCAAGCGTTGAAAATCTTATTGCGCTTATTTTGCCGGTTTTGATTTTTGAAAGATTAACGTTTGCGATCCCGACTTTATCGGCAAGGTCATTAAGAGATATTTTGCGGTCTGCCATCATACGGTCAAGCCTTAATATGATTGCCATTGCGTGTCCCCCCCCTTAAAGCGTTTCGTCCGACTGCTGTTGGAGGTCGGCGCCATACTGGAATATGAGCGCAAAGCAGTATATTATAATTGCGAGCACGAACAGCTCTGATCTGAAATTGACCGGATTGTCCACAAGTGACAAGGATTTTCCGATAGCCGCGGAGATTTCCGGCGAAATGATACTGTCAACAAAAAGGAGCATTGCGATTTTTTTCATCCTCGAGATGTTTTTAGGCAAAAACGGCGAATATTCGCGGCTTATATCCTTGAAAATTCGATTTGTCAGAATCAAGATCGCAACGAAAAATGACTGGTCGGCGATGCCTGTAAATAAAGCTGCGTTTACTCCATTATCCGCTGCGATTTGAATAGGCGAAATCACACGTACATGCCCTAACATAAAACTGTTTTCGGGAGTTATCATCGACCATATGACTCCGGTCGTTGCAATGCATAAAAAAACGAAGCCGCAGATATAGAGTATTTTTGTTATTACGGCTACAATCCTGCTTGTGGTCTTGATTTTTTTCTGTATTTCGTTCATAAATTTCCCTCCGTTTGCTTTGATGGGATCAGTATAGCAGATGAATTAATATATGTCAATAATTATTTAACGATAAACGTTAAATAATTTACGGGAAAATCAAGACAATATTTTTTTTATTTACTTTTAGAGAAACTGATACTATAATATAAGATACTATAATGCATCGACGAGGACGAGTAAGCTTTACCCAGCTTTTAAAGAGATGCTGCGCCGCCGGCTGAAAGCGAAGCAAAGCATGAAAAGCTGAAAACCACCTCCGAGCAGTCGCCTGAACGTACAGTAAGAGCGAACGGTGATTCCGTTATAATCATACAAGTGGCAGACTTTGCATAATAAAAATGCAGGCTTGTAATTTGGGTGGAACCATGTGAGCAGTGCTCTCATCCCATTGGGATGGGGGCATTTTTGTTTGCTCAAAAGAAATGGGGTGAAATGTCCGTGAGAAATAAGTCATCACACAAAGCATACTTTTCTCGCGGTATTACCGGCCTCTGCTTAAATCAACATTATTAATTTGATAAGCAGGGATGGTATATGAAAACAAACGAAAACAGCGGCATCGAATCTCTTCGCAGGACTTATGCATTTGTGTTGGCGGCAGCGGTGTCTGAAATCTATTCTGATGTAAAGCTTGGCGGCGGAGGTTTAACGGAAAACGGGTTTTATTATGACTTCAAATTGCCGGCTCAGATCTCGCTTACAGATCTGCCGGCGATAGAAGAAAAGATGAAAGAGCTCATTGCAAACACGGCAATCAAGTTATCGACTGAAAGCCCTGAAAAGATAAAATCGCTTTTTCAGGATCAGCCGTACAAACTTGAGCTGTTGAATGACGGATGCGCCATTTATTCGCTGGGCGCATTTCGTGATTTATGCGAATATCCGCTGTCTATGCAAAGTCTTGACACAAATTCATTCAAGCTGTCGGGACTTTCAGGCGCCTATTGGAAAGGCGACGCTGACGGCGATATGCTGACTAGAATAAGCGGAGCGGCTTTTGAAAACGAAGCTAAGCTTAAAGAATTTACCTTGCTCGAAGAAGATATCGCAAGGCGAGATCACCGGAATCTCGGAGCCCAGCTCGACCTGTTCAGCTCGACGCCGGAAATAGGGCAGGGGCTGGTGCTGTGGCATCCGAAGGGTGCTATGGTGCGATATCTGCTTGAAAAATTCAGCCAGCAGGCTCATATCATGAACGGCTATGACTGGGTGTATACCCCACATATCGGGCGCGCGGAACTGTGGAAGACCTCGGGGCATCTGGGCTTCTATAAAGACAGCATGTACAGCCCGATCATGATCGACGGGGAGGAATATTATCTAAAGCCCATGAACTGCCCGTTCCATATTGCCATTTACCAGTCGTCAATGAAATCCTACAGG
>JAUZPM010000106.1 GCA_030705925.1 Bacillota bacterium | reverse complement strand
AGCGCCACCCTCGCTTAAATACATCATGCCCCTTGTGCCCAAACTTAAAATCACATTACTTATACCTGATTTTATAAGTTCCAAAGCCTTTGCTTTCATGTCCCCGATATTTTCGGCATCTGCGCCTGTGAGCTCTGCAAATTCCTCGTCGTTAGGCTTAATTATAAACGGCTTGATATTCAAAAGCCGTTCTTTTTTTATTACCCGGGTGTCGAGCGCAATCAGCGCACCTGTTTTTTTGATTTCAAGACATATGTCTTCAAGTTCTTCCTCGACCATTCCTGACGGAAGACTGCCGGATATTACACAGCAGGTATCCTTGCCGCAGCGTTTCACGATTTCCGTTTTAACAATTTCGAGGCTACTTTTTGATACCGTGAACCCTTTTCGAATAAGCCTAGTTATCTTCCCGTCCGGCGTGAGTATACTGATGTTTTCACGTATCCTGCCGGGAACTTTTATAACAGCCGTGCTTATATTTTCTTCTTTCAGCTTGTTCAAATACTGATCAGCGTTGTCGGCGCCTAAAAGGATGACTGACGGAGCGTCGATATCAAATCGTCTCAGCACACGCGAAACGTTTACAGCTTTGCCGCCTGCGTCAATATTTTCAGTTATCACACGGTTTTCTTTTCCCATTTCAAAAGCGTCACAGCAGGCGGTGACGTCTATTGCCGGGTTTAGCATAAGCGTAAATATTTTATTTAACATATTATAACCCCATACTTTACTTAAACAAAACTGATTATATAAGCAGTAAGTAATATTTTCAATATTTTTAACAATTTTTCTTTTGACTTCTATGAGCATTATGCTATAATGTGCTTAAATTTCTATATCTAAGGAGGCAGACAACATGGAAAATGAGAGAATCTTTTTAAAATGCGAGCATTGCGGGAACATTGTGGGATTGATTGAAGACGCGGGAGTCAGCGTGGTTTGCTGTGGAGAAAAGATGAAGCGCCTGATGCCTAACACGGTTGACGCTTCAAAGGAAAAACACCTTCCGGTATTAAGCGTTGAAAACGGAAAACTTCATGTTGAAGTCGGCTCTCTCCCCCATCCGATGACACCGGAACATCATATTGCATGGATAGCGGTGGCTCAGAAAAATCGTACACAGCGTGTGGCACTCGATGTAAACGGCGAGCCAAAAGCTGATTTTTGCATAGACGAGGGGCCTGTCACCGTTTATGCATACTGCAACCTCCACGGTCTTTGGGTTTCTGAACTAAAATAAATAAATTCGAGTATAAAATTGTATCATTAGAGAGAAAATTCAAATAATAGATTGACTGTAAATTTTTTATGGAATATAATTTATTTTTGAAGACTCAGCTTTTTTGGAAATTCCGACAGGGAGTTAGCGTCACTGACTGAGAACGCGGATCGGAAGAGTAGTAAGCTTGGGAACACTTCAATGATACCGGAAATTTAATATTAAAGTGGATGCGGGTTTTCCGCGTCAATGCGGGTGGCACCGCGGGCTGATAAATGCTCGTCCCGGAAATTATTATTTATGATAATTTCCGGGACTTTTTGTTTTAGGAGGATAAGTAATGTTAAGGACGCACCACTGCAACGAAATCAGAGAAGAACACATAGGGCAAAAAATCACCCTAGCCGGCTGGGTTGATACGATCCGTGACCACGGCAGCGTAAAGTTTCTCGATCTTCGTGATCAAAACGGCGTGACGCAGGTTGTATTCCATGACGATTCCATGCTTGAGGGCATCAGCCGTGAAACTGTTATTTCAGCGACCGGCATTGTTAGAAAGAGAGACGAGGACACCGTCAATCCGAAGATAGAGACAGGCCTTGTCGAAATGCACGCAGACAGCATAACTGTACTCGGAGAGTGCAAAAACTTTCTGCCCTTTGAGATACGTGATTCCATTTCGACCCGTGAGGAAGTGCGCCTGAAATACCGTTTTCTCGATTTGAGAAACCCGGCAATACACAAAAACATCGTTCTCCGCTCAAATGTCATAAAATTTTTAAGGTCACGCATGGAGGAGCTCGGCTTTCTTGAAATCCAGACTCCTATTCTTACGGCTTCTTCCCCTGAAGGTGCGCGAGACTATCTTGTTCCGAGCCGCAAGCATAAAGGCAAGTTTTATGCTCTGCCCCAGGCTCCCCAGCAGTTTAAGCAGATGCTGATGGTGTCCGGCTTTGACAAATATTTTCAGGTTGCGCCCTGCTTCCGTGATGAAGACGCCAGAGGCGACCGTTCGCCAGGCGAGTTCTACCAGCTCGACTTTGAGATGGCGTTTGCTGAGCAGGAAGACGTTTTACAAGTCGCTGAAAAAGTTTTATATGATACATTCAAGAAGTTCTCTGACAAACGCGTTTCCCCCGCCCCGTTTAGGCGTATCACCTTTAAAGAATCTATGTTGAAATATGGCAGCGACAAACCAGACCTTCGCAATCCGCTGACGATCTGCGACCTGTCCGAATTTTTTACCAATGTTGAATTCGGGGCATTTAAAAACAAACCTGTCCGCGGCATCGTTGCTGACTGTTCAGGAAAATCCAGAAGCTTCTTTGAAAATTCACTCAAATTTGCGTTCAGCATCGGGATGAAGGGTCTTGGCTATATCACCTTGAATGAGGGCGAATTCAAAGGGCCAATCGAAAAATTCCTTACACCAGAACAGAAACAGCAGCTCATAACTGACTGCAATATCAAAGAGGGCGAAACGCTCTTCTTCATATGCGACGGGCCTAAAATGGTCAATAAACTCGCGGGACAGATTAGAGAGTGGCTCGGCGAAAACCTTGAGATTATCGATAAGGACGCTTTCGAGTTTTGCTTTATCGTTGACTTCCCGATGTATGAGTATAACACAGATACCAAAAAGATCGAATTCACCCACAACCCATTCTCAATGCCTCAGGGCGGCTTGAATGCCCTTGAAACAATGGACCCGCTCGATATTCTGGCTTACCAGTATGACATCGTCTGCAACGGCGTCGAGCTGTCCTCCGGCGCTGTGAGGAACCACTCACCTGAGGTCATGAAAAAAGCGTTTGCAATCGCCGGATACAACGAAGAAGATTTAGAGAGGAAGTTCGGCGCTTTATACACTGCGTTCCAGTTCGGCGCACCGCCGCATGCTGGAATGGCGCCTGGAATCGATCGTATGATAATGCTTCTCGCAAATGAGGAGACTATCCGTGACGTTATCGCCTTCCCGCTTAATGGAAACGCTCAGGATCTTATGATGAGCGCTCCTTCCGAAGTTACAGAAGAACAGCTTCGTGAAGTCCACGTAAGAATACGCTGACGCATATTGCAAGAAAAAGCCTCCGATTATTTCAATCGGAGGCTTTATTATATTTTGAGACTTTATGCTTCGTATCCCTTAGGATTCTTCTGTATAAAATTCCAAGCATCTGCGCACATTTCTTCAAGCCCGCGCTCAGCCTGCCAACCCAGCTCTTCCTTCGCCTTTGCCGGATCGGAATAGCACTGTGCGACATCGCCCGGTCTGCGAGCATAGAATGAATGGGGCACTTTAATGTTATTGACCTTTTCAAACGTGTTGATTATATCAAGCACGCTGTATCCTGTGCCAGTGCCGAGGTTATAAATCATAACGCCGTCAGCCTTTTCGATCTTTTTAAGAGCTGCAAGGTGTCCGAGTGCAAGATCGACGACGTGGATATAATCACGCACGCCTGTTCCGTCTTTTGTATCATAATCGTTGCCCCAGACCGTAAGCTCTTTCATCTTGCCGAGAGCAGCGTCGCAAACACGTGGCATGAGGTTGTTCGGAATACCGTTCGGGTTTTCGCCGATAAGACCGCTCTTATGAGCGCCGATAGGATTGAAATAGCGCAGCAGCACAACGCTCCACTCTTTATCAGAAACATAGAGATCACGCAAAATCTGCTCTATCATCAGCTTAGTGCTTCCATACGGATTGGTGGTGGAAAGCGGAAAATCCTCTTTGATCGGAACTGTTTTCGGAATGCCGTAAACAGTCGCGGATGAGCTGAACACAATCTTCTTAACATTATATTTGCCCATCAGTTCGCACAGGATCAGCGTTCCCGTTATGTTATTGTGATAATATCTGAGCGGGATCTGAACCGATTCGCCGACAGCCTTAAGACCCGCAAAATGGATGACTGCGTCAAATTTGTACTGTTTGAAAATCTCTTCAAGCGCCTCACGGTCGAGAAGATCGACATTATGAAAAGCAATCTTTTTGCCTGTGATTTCTTCCACTCGGCGGACAGCCTCATAAGAGCTGTTGCAGAGATTATCGACTATTACGACTTCATATCCGGCGTCTAACAGCTCGACACATGTATGACTGCCGATAAATCCGGCGCCGCCTGTTACTAATATTCGCATTAGGTTCACTCCTGTCTAAGTAATGCGGCAGATTGTGCCGCTTTATCAGTATTATACCATATTTATGTTGCTGTTCAATGCTTTTGTTTTT
>JAUZPM010000105.1 GCA_030705925.1 Bacillota bacterium | reverse complement strand
GCCGTTATTATTATAACGGTAAAAAGCCTAACTCCAAGCGATTTTGTGCAGTATACGGTCGGGCTGATTCTAAGCGTATCCTTCGCTCTTTACCTCGGATCGGTCATGAGAAAGATATATAAAAACAGAATGAAATGAGACAAAACACTTAGGCACCATCTCCATAAGACGCCGCCTCAATGAAAAAAGGGAACTCGTAACAGAGTACCCTTTTATATTCCCATATCCTATTTTAAAAGCTCGACAAGGGGCTTGCCGTCTGCTGTGGGCATATCAAATCCGAGTATCTTCGCAAAGGTCGGAGCCTCGTCGACTATCGGCCTTCTTTCAAGCTCCGCTCCTGCCTTAAAGTCTGGACCCATAGCCAAAAATATCGGCTGCGGCCCCTTATCCGGGTGATGCCCGTGTGAACCGTGAGCGAAGTGATATTCCCCGGGGTTGGTATCGCGGACATAAGGTCTTTGCCAGCCGTTTCCGAAGGAAGTATAGCCATCCGTCTCAAGCACGAACGAAAAATCCCCGCTCAGATGCTCTTTTTCGTTTATCTCCTCTGTCGTAAAGACTTCGCTGAAGCCATAGACCTCCTGATCTTTCATTGTATAAAGCAAGTTCTTGACCTTATCATAAACTTTTCTGTTGCTCGGGTCTTTAAGGTAAATATAAGCCGAAAGCCCGCCTGCCAGCATATAAGCGTCCCAATCGGTGATCTTGCCGTTTTTATCAGTCCTTATAAGTCCGTTTTCACGGAATATCACATTTGGCTTGACCATACGTCTTATTTCAAGCTGTCCATGATCGCTCAGCACGACAAAATTCGTTTCATCATAGACGCCTGCGTCCTTGGTCGCCTTTATGATGTCGCCCAGCCACTTATCACACCAGCATAACGATTCCGTCACGCTTTCGGTGAAAAGCCCAGTGTCATGGCGCGCGCCGTCGACATTCGCCGGATGGAGCATAAGCAAATCAGGTTTAAACTCTTTTATCATATCGCAGGCACAGGCAAATACGAATCTGTCAGCCTTGGGGTGCTTTCTCTCAACAAGAAGCGGCAGATTATGTATCACCGCTTTATTCATCACCTCTTCAGACGAGCCAGAGCGGCGGAAAACATCCTCAAAACTGTCGTCAGGCCCCTGACTCCAGTATTCGTCAACAAGATAATCAACACTTTTCAGGTTGCCCGTAACAGGCCAGAACACCGATGCGGTTTTAAGCCCTGCTTTTTTTGCATAGTCGAATATGGTCTGCGTCTTGATGACATTTGAAAACCAGTTCCACGGCAGCCTGCGCTCGCCCACGATAAATTCCTCATTTGCGGTAACTCCCGTCTTGTTCGGATAAGCGCCTGTCATTATGCTGACGTGAACCGGATATGTATTGGACGGATAGATCGTGCGCACCTTGTTTATCCTGGCGCAATTTTGCATTAACATCTTAAAATTGTCCATCTCTTTAAGATATTCAAGGTCTTCACCGACCATCGCGTCCATCGAAATCACAATAAGTCTCTTTGCCGGCATTAAAAACTCTCCTTTTATATAAGCGGATATACTTTCCGCCAAATTATTCAAAAGAATGATATATCCGGATCTGCCCGATGTCAACCTGAATGGTTGAAATAAACTTTTTTTTATAAATATCCGCGATATTTTCCAACTATATTAATTAAATTTGTCTGACACTATTCCTTAGGCATTTCAAATATTAGACAGGAAGCCAAAAATATATTATAATAACAAAAACGTTTAAGAAAAATGGAGCGGTGACAATGAAAAAAATCGGACTTATCGGCGGGATGAGTTGTGAATCGACACTTGATTATTATAAGATCATCAATGAAACGGTGAAAAAAAAGCTTGGCGGCTTTCACAGTGCGGAATGCCTTTTATACTCCGTCGATTTTGATCAAATCGAGAGATTACAGCATGAAGACAGATGGGAAGATCTTACGGGCATTATGATCGATGCCGCAAACAGGCTTAAATGCGGCGGTGCTGATTTTATCGTCATATGCACCAATACGATGCACAAAATGGCTGATGATATTGAGAGATCTACAGGACTTAAAGTGCTGCACATCGCTGAGTGTGCAGGTGAAAAGATTGCGGAAAAAGGAATAAAAAAAGTCGGCCTGCTCGGAACGAAGTTTACGATGGAGCAGGATTTTTATAAAAAAGTGCTGAAAGATAAGTTCGATATAGACGTCGTGATACCTGATGAAAAGGCAAGGAATACAGTCCACGACGTTATATACAGCGAATTGTGCAAAGGGATAGTCAAAGCAGAGTCAAAAAAAGAGTACATTAAAATAATAAATGGCCTTGCCTCAAAAGGGGCAAAAGCCATAGTTTTGGGATGTACAGAGATACCGATTTTGATTAAGCAGGAAGACGTGTCGATCCCGGTATTCGACACCACAAGGATACACGCTGAATCTGCCGTTGAATTTGCACTTACGGATTAGGCGCCGCATTTATTTTCATAAAATAATCCCGAACATCTAAAAGCGAATCTAATTTTTTGTGATAGAGCTTTTTTGTTTCATCCGACGGCTGTATAAGGTCTGGAACCATGATTGGCATCATCCCCGCCCTGCTTGCGGCTAAAATCCCGTTTTCAGAATCCTCAAGCACGGCGCATTCGGACGCGGCGCAGTTAAGCCTTTCGGCGGCTGTAAGGAATATGTCCGGCTCTGGCTTTCCTCTTTTTATATCGCTTCCGCAGATGATGCAGTCGAACCTTTCCATAATATTAGCGCTTTTGATGCACAATTCCACCCTCGTCCGATCTGACGACGAGGCGACAGCTTTATGTATACCTTTTTCATCTAAGTAATCCAGAAGCTCTAAAAGCCCCTTTTTGACAGGTATGCCCTTTTCTTTGATCGTATCCACTATATAGTCGTCCCAAATGCTTTCGATTTGTTTATACGGCGTGTCCTCACCGAAATGCTTACAAAACCTGTGCTCTATGACTTTCATATTGCATGCGACAAGCGTTTTGAAAAAATCATCAGTGAGCTTATACCCATATCTGGAACAGCCGAGACTCCAGCCCTCGTATGAAAGCTTTTCAGTATCGAACATCAGCCCGTCCATATCAAAAATGACAAGATTTATTTTCACGTTGACACCCTTTTCCAAGATTTTTAGTATTTAATAAGTTTATACTATTTTTATCTTTTTTACAATATTTTTTAAAGGGAGTGACGAAAATGGCAGACTGGGACTCAAATAGATACCTGATGTTCGAAAACGAACGCACACAGCCTTCTGTCGATCTTGTGAACCGGATACTAATAAAAGATCCTCAGAAGATCGTCGACATTGGCTGCGGCCCCGGCAACAGCACAGCAGCATTAAAAAATAAATTTAATGACGCTTACATTCTTGGCATAGACAGCTCGAAAAATATGATTGAAACCTCTAAACTCGAATATCCAAACCTTGATTTTAAAATTTGCGACGCTGAGAATGATTTAAGATCGCTTGGAAGCGATTTTGACATCGTGTTTTCAAACGCCTGCATACAATGGATTCCAAATCATGACAAGCTTCTCCGTGATATGATGGCAATTTTGAAGCCGGGCGGCATACTCGCGGTGCAAACCCCAATGAATTATGATGAGCCGATCCACCAGCTAATCGGAGATGTAACAACCAGCAAAAAGTGGCACGACTGTTTCGATCATAAGCAAATATTCTTTAACCTTACCCCAAGCAAATATTTCGATCTGCTTTCCGAAATATCAGCACAGTTCACGCTTTGGAACACTACATATTTCCACACGCTTCAGTCACATGAGGACATCTATAAATGGTACAGTTCGACAGGACTCAGACCATATCTGAACGTGCTTGACGGTGAGAAAAAGTTGGAATTTGAAAAGGATATATTATCAGCGATAAAGAAAAGATATCCTCTTCAGAAAAACGGCAAGGTCATCTTCAGGTTCCCCAGATTCTTTTTTATAGCACAGAAATAAAGAAAGACAGGCGTTTTTAGCGCCTGTCTCAGATTGTCGAAAAAGTACTGGCACCGCAAAGGCGGTTACATATAGGTGATAACACAACATGGAAGTATCAGGTCTTTAAACGTGATCTTCAGGTTACGGTTCGTAAATGCAAAATTGCTCTAAAGCCCCAGTACCTGGGCACTTTTGCTTACTTCAGAACAAGCGCCCTGCTGTATCTGCATACAGCGACGTGCGCCTGTTCTCGTCTGCCTGTCATTTTTCGAGCGTCTGTCAGACTGTCAAAAAGTACGGGCATCGCAAAGGCGGTTACATATAGGTGATACGACTTAAAATCAGCCTAACGAGGTGAATAGAGCATGATTTCAAAATCTATATTGAACTCTTTTAATTCTTTCGTGATATTTTTCGGGAGAGTGAAGAAAATTTCATGTGAAAATGAATCGATGAAAACGCTCAGTTTAATATCATACTCTGAGGCAATTTCAGATATATAACCTCTGAACGGATAAAGCTTAAAAATCAGCTTTTCCAAAGCGTCGGTCATTTCTATGTCGTCACCGAACTGCACTTCATATTGCAGCATATCCCTGTCATAAAAGCCCTTATCATCTTCTATCTTTTCACCTTTTCTGACTTCGTCATCGGGCTT
>JAUZPM010000104.1 GCA_030705925.1 Bacillota bacterium | reverse complement strand
TACCTGTGCCTTTTGGTTTTGCAGTTACAGCTTACTTACAGGTATATAACAGTAATGATGGAGGAAGTGGCAAGCATACTTAGGGCGTATGCAATGCGTGCGCCAAGGCAAAAAGGTGTGCATCACAGCGTTTGGGGCTCTCTTTCGGGTCAGCTTATATTGCGCACTTACGGTAGAGCTGAACGCGTCTATGACGCAATGTGTCTTCGAGGTTTTAACGGTGAATACAACACGGGCAGCCGAATGCGTCTTACAATGCAAGATATCTTATACTGCCTTATCTGGTGTTCTTTTTTTTATGCTGCCTGGCGCTTTAATCTGCCAATGCTGCTCGGCTCGCTGTTTACAGGAGGATTTTGATTTATGAGTCACCATCGTGTTCAGGTAAATAATGTACATTATGCTTATCCGGACGGCAATGTTGCCGTAAAAAATATATCCTTTACGCTTCACCACGGCGAATCAGTCGGGATTATCGGAGCAAACGGAGCTGGAAAGTCAACGCTTTTAAAACTTCTCACAGGACTTATCTTCCCCGACAGCGGTGAAATAATAATCGGTGACACTCCGCTTACTAAAAAAACTCTCCCTGTCGTAAGAGAACATATCGGACTGGTTTTTCAGGATCCGGACGATCAGCTTTTTATGTCAACAGTATATGACGACGTTGCGTTTGGCCCAAGAAATTATAAACTTGACGAAAAAGATGTCGAAATAAGAGTAATGAATGCTCTTGAAAAAGTAGGCATACCTCAGCTTAAAGACCGCCCCCCCTTCCGGCTTTCAGGCGGTGAAAAGAGGGCTGCCGCAATTGCAACGGTGCTGTCCATGCAGCCCGATATACTTGTAATGGATGAACCAACAAGCGCACTTGACCCCAAATCCCGCAGGCGATTTATCAAACTCCTAAACGAATTTGAACACACCAAAATAATAACAAGCCACGACCTTGATACAGTTCTTGACACCTGCTCTAGGGTAATTGTAATAAGAGACGGGACAGTTGCTGCCGACGGCCGGACAGAAGAAATACTGACTGATGAGCCGCTGCTTGACAGCTGCGGACTTGAACTTCCGCTGACTCTGCAAACATGCCCAATATGCGGTAATAAAAAAAGAGGAGTTTAAACTCCTCTTTTTTATGTGATAAGCAAGCTCATCGCATCAGGTATCTTTTCTATGATGTCGCTTGCGAGTATCCCCTCTGGTGCTTTTCCCCCCGATACAATGATATCGGCAGAGTACCCATGAAGAAACACCGCATTTGATATTGCGGTTGCTAGAGAGCCTTTTTGCGCTATGAAAGCGCCTATAAGTCCCGCAAGTATATCTCCAGACCCGCCTTTTGCAAGTGCCGGGTTACCGGAGGAGTTAACAGTCTGGCTTCCGTCACTTAAAGCAGTTATTGTATAAGGTCCTTTTAATACTACTTCGACCCTATTCCTTATTGCTAGTTCAGAAGCTACAGTAAATCTGTTTTTCTGAACTTCTTCAATAGACATACCGCAGAGCCTTGCCATTTCACCCATATGGGGCGTAATAATCAGCGGCTGAGTCCTTTTTTTCACCACTTCCCAAAACTCTGGCAGAAAGTAAAGAGCGTCCGCATCCATTACAGTCTTTTTATCGTATCGAAGTATTTGCAGGACAGCATTTTTTACCCCCTCTGTCCTGCCCAGTCCCGGTCCCATTACAATACAGTCGTAATCTTTGTCAAGTTTAATCTCTCCCTGCAGTCCCCCCTCCGATTCAGTGCACGGAAGGTACGTTGCTTCAAGAATATGTCCCGCGACAATGGGTATAATATTTTTTGGTGCGGCGACTGTTAAAAGACCTATGCCTCCTCTTAATGCTGAACGTGCGGCGAGCGATACTGCCCCGGGCATATTTTCGCTTCCCCCGACAAGAAGCATACGGCCATGTGTTCCTTTGTGTGAATCTTGCAGTCGTTTTACATGGGTTCTGACATAATCATTTGCGTCCCAAAGCCGAACATCTTCCCCGGCTTTTTCAACCGCTTCATCGGGTATCCCTATATCTACAACTATAAGTTCTCCGTAATAGTTTCTTGCGGGAAATAAAAACGCGCTGCGTTTTGGGCATTGAATGGTGAGTGTAACATCCGCCCTTACAGCCAATTCGGCATCCGCAAAGTCTGCATTTACGCCGCTTGGCACGTCAATTGCAATAATATAGGCTTTAGATTTATTTACCTCGCTTATAATTGTATCATATGGCGGCTTTAAGACCCCGGACATTCCGATTCCGAAAAGGCAGTCAATTATAACGTCCGCAGATTCTATTTCATTTAATAGCTCTTTCTCACTTTCGATATAACTTCTAAAGCTGCCGCCTGAGTTTATAAACCTATTCAAGTGTTCGGCCGCAGAAGCTGAAATTTTATCCGTAGGCGGTATTATCCACAGAGAACTGTTATATCCTTTTTCATGTAGTATGCGGGCAATTACAATTCCGTCTCCGCCATTATTCCCTGTTCCTGATAATACACATATTTTACATTCTTTATTGACCCGCCCCAAAATTTTAATAGAAAGAGCTTGTCCTGCATTCTCCATTAATTGAACGGGTGATATCCCAAGGTTTTCTGACGTATATTTATCCGCTGAATACAT
This sequence comes from Bacillota bacterium, assembly GCA_030705925.1. Taxonomy (NCBI): domain Bacteria; kingdom Bacillati; phylum Bacillota; species Bacillota bacterium. The sequence goes on along the minus strand of JAUZPM010000104.1, from coordinate 2,329 downwards.
TCCGTTTTTACTTAATATCCTCAAAACTTCTCAGCCCCTTTGTTTAAGTATACCAGAATTTTTCTTCTTCTTCAATTTACTGCTTTTAAATTTAATTTAAGGAGATAACACTATGAGAACATCCATCATATCTGTAACCGCGCGTGAAATTCTTGATTCGAGGGCAAATCCGACTGTTGAAGCAAAAGTAGTTCTCGAGTGCGGCGCAGTAGGCTCAGCCGCTGTTCCGTCCGGCGCCTCAACCGGCATGTATGAGGCGGTTGAACTTAGAGATAATGATAACAAGCGTTTCGGGGGCAAAGGTGTGCTTAATGCCGTAAACAATGTAAATACATCAATCGCACAGGCACTTTGTGGAATGGATGCTTCAAACCAATCTGAAATAGACATGCGCATGTGCATTCTCGACGGCACGCCTAATAAATCCAAACTTGGCGCAAATGCGATTCTGGCGGTATCGCTTGCAGCCGCAAAGGCAGCGGCAAACGCATACGGTCTTCCTTTATACCGTTATATAGGGGGCTGTGACGCAAGAATGCTCCCTGTTCCAATGATGAATATATTAAACGGCGGCGTCCATGCCTCAAACAACCTTGATATACAGGAATTTATGATCGTTCCAACAGGCGCGCCGTCAATAACAGAAGGCGTTCGCCGTTGCACCGAAGTGTTTCATTCTCTTAAAAAACTTTTAAGCAGCCAGGGGCTTTCAACGGCAGTCGGAGACGAGGGTGGTTTTGCCCCTAATCTTGCAAGCGATGAAGATGCTCTTAAAGCAATATCTGAGGCTGTTAAAGAGACGGGATACAGCATAGGCTCCGACTTTATGATAGCAATTGATGCCGCTTCAAGCGAATGGTATGACAGCGATGGCAGTTATGTCCTGCCGAAAGCAAAAAAGAAAATGACGCGTGAGCAATTATCGGATTTTTGGCGCAGCCTATGTGATAAATATGCAATAATTTCAATTGAGGATGGAATGGCTGAAAACGACTGGCAGGGCTGGGGCATGCTCAATTCTCTTCGCGGCAATATACAGCTTGTGGGAGACGATTTATTTGTAACAAATACCAGCAGATTGAAAGAAGGCATTTCAAAGGGAATAGCAAATTCTATACTTGTTAAGCTCAACCAGATCGGGTCTTTGACAGAAACGCTTGACGCCGTAAGAACAGCCCAAAGAGCAGGTTATACTGCAATCATATCTCACCGTTCAGGTGAAACGGAAGATACAACGATTGCAGACCTAGCTGTTGCTGTTAATGCCGGTCAAATCAAAACCGGAGCGCCCTCCCGCAGTGAACGCACCTCAAAGTATAACAGATTAACCTATATCGAGGCAGAACTTAAAAACAGTGCTGTTTACTCAGGGATAAACTCATTCTATAATATAAACAGGACGCATTGATATGGAGGTTAGTTATGGATCAAAATTTGTATGCACTAACAGAAAAACGGGTAAACCGTACACTTGAAAACCTGCAGAAAAATAATATGTCGGCAATTTACGTCCCTAAAAAAGAGGATGTCGTTGGGGAAGTAGCAAAACTTATTAGTGAAGGTGATACTGTCGCTGTTGGAGGCTCCGTTACATTATCTGAAGCTGGAGTATTAGAGCTGCTGCGTAACGGCAAGTATAATTTTCTTGACCGTTACGCGCCCGGTCTTAGCAAAGAGGAAACCAACGAAATTCTCAGGCAGGGTCTGCTTGCTGATGTTTTTTTATGCAGTTCAAACGCTATAACGGAAAGAGGAGAACTCTATAATGTTGACGGCAATTCAAACCGTATTGCCGCATTGGTCTTCGGCCCTAAATCTGTTATCGTGGTCGCCGGCATCAATAAAATAGTTTACGACCTTGACGAAGCTGTGCTGCGGGTCAAACAGATTGCCGCCCCGGCTAATTGCTTGCGGCTCGGTTACGAAACTTACTGTATGCATGACGGTCAGTGCCAGTCACTTCACTCAAATAGCAGCCGCGATATAACCGAAGGATGCAGCTCTGCGACAAGAATATGTTGCAATTATGTGATCTCGGCAAGACAGCGTATCAAAGACAGAATAAAAGTAATAATCGTAGGAGAGCCTATGGGGTATTAAGGTTCATATACATATCGGCTTAAGGAGAGTGTATATGAAAGTATTAATTGTAGGCGGAGTTGCGGGCGGAGCGGGCACAGCAGCGCGAATCAGAAGAAATGATGAGACTGCTGAAATCATCATGTTTGAAAAAGGCCCATGCATATCTTTTGCAAATTGCGGAATGCCATATTATATAGGCGGCGTGATTAAAAACGAGGACGATCTTCTCATTCAGACCCCTGAAAGC
>JAUZPM010000103.1 GCA_030705925.1 Bacillota bacterium | reverse complement strand
CCTGTCGGGAATCCGCCGCCGCCACGTCCACGCAGCCCTGAATCTTTTATTATCTGAATGACTTCTTCAGGTTTCATTTCGGTGAGTACCTTCTGTAGAGCGAGATAACCGTCTGTAGCTATGTACTCGTCGATGTTCTCAGGATTGATGACGCCGCAGTTGCGCAGAGCAACTCTGAACTGTTTTGCATAGAAGTTTGTTTTTTCAAGAGACAGTATTGAATCTTCCTTAACAGTTTCTTTGTAAAGAAGACGTGATACGATTCTGCCTTTTAACAGATGCTCGTCAACGATCTCTTTAACGTCGTCAGCCTTAACACGGCTGTAGAAAGAACCTTCTGGATAAACGATAACGACAGGACCAAGCGAGCAGAGACCGAAGCAGCCGGTCATTACAACTTTTACTTCCTGATCGAGTCCTACAGCTTTTATCTCTTTTTCAAAAGCTGCGATTATATCGCGCGAACCGGAGGAGGTACAACCTGTACCGCCGCAGACAAGCACGTGTGATCTATACATTGTTTACTCCTCCTTATTTAGCGTTTCCTATTGTGTATTCGGTAACAACGTTGTTATTTACAAGATGGTCATTTACGATGCGCACCGCCTTCTGAGCGTCGACCTTTACATAGGTAACCTTCTCCTTGCCGTGCTCATATACCTCAACGATCGGCTCAAGTCTGCAAACGCCGATGCAGCCGGTCTGGGTAACAGTTACGTCTTTAAGACCTCTTTTAGCTATTTCTTCAACGATCGCATTAAGAACTGGTCTTGCGCCCGCGGCGATACCGCAGGTTGCCATGCCGACAACGACACGTTTGCCTTCGTCGCTTCCGCTGCGAAGATCGATAGAGCTTTTCATCTTATCTCTGATAGCTGCAAGCTCCTCAATAGTCTTCATATCAATCACCTTTCCATTACTTATTTAAGATTCGCCGCCGCCTTGCATGGCGGCAATGTTTTCATTTATATATTCCGAGAGCCAGAGCAGCACTTCCGGGCTGTCGATCGGGACAGACCCTAAGGTTTTCCTGATCTCGACCGTTGAAAGCGTGAACCTGCGGCCGTTATAAATGTAACAAAATACGTATTCGATTTCGGGACTGCCCTGAATCAGGGTCGTTATAGTTCCGGCAATGTCGCCGAGAGGCATCCTGTCGATACTGCTGTGAGAAAATACGGCAGTTACCGCAGTCCCCTCTCCCTCTTTTGACTTAAGCTCAAGATGACCGCCCGTTTGCTCTGCCGCCTGTTTGAAAAGCGGAAGCCCAAGACCTATCTTACGTGTCTTACGGGTAGTGGTAAAAGGGTCAAGCACCGTTTTCTGCATCTCTTCACTCATGCCGCAGCCATTGTCTGTAATAACAATGGTGAATCTGTCGAGAGCCGTATACTCATCTACTGTAATTTCTATCCTTGAGGCTTTGGCTTTAACGGAATTTTGGGCAATGTCTAAAATGTTGAGGGATAGTTCTGTCATTTAACTTCCAATTTCTTGTATTTGTCTATAATCTTGTCGACTTCCTCAGGGACAAGTCTGCCGTAAACATCATCGTTGATCATCATTACAGGTGCAAGTCCGCAGCAGCCAAGACATCTTGTGGCGTCAAGTGAAAACATGCCGTCAGGTGTGCAGCAGCCGTTGTCTATCCCGAGGACGATCTTAATTCTTTCAAATACCTCAGCGGAATTTTTAACATAGCACGCTGTGCCAAGGCAAACACCAATCTTGTATTTGCCCTTCGGCTGAAGATTGAACTGAGAGTAAAATGTCGAAACCCCGTAAACCTCAGAAAGCGGAACGTCAAGTCCGTCTGCAATTCTTTTTTGAACCTCTATCGGCAGATAGCCATAGATGTCCTGTGCCTGCTGCATGACCGGCATCAGGTTTCCTTGAACGTCTTTATAACGCACAATAAGATCCTGAAGCTTTTGCGCCTGCTCTGCCGTTTCGGTGAACGGGATTGTGGCAGTTTTTGAACTCATTTAAATTCCTCCTGTTATCAATATTTAAATTGAATTTACATTGTATATGATCTGCTTTCACTATACATTATATGGCAATCGTTAAGAAATTAACAATCGAAGGCAGCAAACCACAATTAAAAATTATACATTGGTATGGGCTAAAAATCAAACATTTTTCGACATTTGATGCAAGATTTTTTAAAGTATGGAAAGCGCGCTTATGATCTGTTCAGGCTCTTTTCCATTTGTTTCTATACAGTTTTCTCTTTCGGATATGAATTCAAGACTATGTGCGTCCGAATCGCGGATGAATCTATACCCTTTATTTAAATAAGGATATTTATTTACGGTGTCTTCCTTTGAAGTGCCGCATGAAAGTTCAAGCGTGTGAAATCCCATTTCCGGGGCAATGAAGCCAAGACTGGATATTACGCTGTATGCCGGCCTGTCTATATGGGACGGAATCGCAACTCCGCCGTACTCACCGGCAAGCTTTGCGGCATTGTCAATGCTGATGGACGTCGCTGTAAGCAGAAGATATTCCTCATAGCCTGTTATTTCGTCGTTTTCATCCATGAAGCACTGCTGTCCGAACACATCGGGCTTGTTTTTTACCTTTATGATATGCTCTTTTACGTATTTATCGAATTCAAGAGCATTATCAAGTTTGGGAAAAAGGCAGAGCACATGTGCCTCTTCCGCCGTGCAGAGCTCCATTCCGGGAAGAACGATAAGCCCGGCACGTCTTCCAAGTTCCATTACCGCGGCACAGTTGCCGCAGGCATTGTGATCGGTCAGCGCAATTACGTCAAGCCCTTTGAGCGATGCCATATTTATAATGTTGTTCGGGGTCATGTCTAAACTTCCGCAGGGAGAGAGCGCCGAATGTATGTGAAAATCGTAGTAAATATCCATCTGCCCTCACCTTTTGAATTAGTATATTTTACACTCCGAGGATCTTCGCAAGACCTGCCGCCGTTTCAAAAGTGGTTTTCTTTGATAAAAGGACAGGCACGTCCTCGGAATCCGCTTTTGCCTTGGATGATGTGTCAAGCTCATTGCCGTCTGTAATTATGATACAGGATACGTCCGCAAGCAGTCCAACTGCGACAACATTGATGTTAGACATCATAGTGATCCATGCTGCACCTTTTCCGGCGCGTGAGATAACATAGCTTAAAAGGTCGCAGACATATCCGCTTTCGACCTCTCGTTCAAGCCCCGTGCCGCCTGTAACTACTTCACAGTCGAGCGCGTTTGCAACGTCTCTGACGGTCATTTTTTATCACTGCCTTCATTTTCTTTGATGTTATGATACCGTTCGCCGCCAAAAACTTCGTTATAAAGCCCAGCGATCTTTTCACGCAATTTGAAAACACAGTCGCTTTCCTGAGCGAAACCGCCTACAACGTCCTCCGCAAGCGCGCGGCAAGTCGGAGCCCCGCATGAGCCGCAGTCCAGCCCCGGCAGATGGTTTTGCACCTCCGCGATCTGGTTCACCATATGCAGAGCGGTGTTAACGTCGCCGTTTAAGCGCATAGAGCTTCCGGCTCTATATTTTCTGTCTGCGTCAAGCGTGCCGACAACGTCGAAATTATAGACGTTTTTTGCGACAGGAAGGTATTTTCTAAGATTATATAGTCTTGTTTTTGCAACAAACGGATTTTCTATTGTAAGCACGCCTCCAACACAGCCGCCTGTGCAGGCGTTTAGCTCGATAAAATCCATATCATCAAGCTTGTCGTTTTCGATCTCTTCAAGCACACGGATAACGTTTTTTATCCCGTCCGCGGCAAGGTATTTGTCCTTCAGAACAGCGGCAGCCTCGCCCCCGCTTGCGCCCCAGCTTAGTCCAATGCGCCCCGTTTCGGACAGTTCGTCTTCCAGATCGCTGCGTTTCATTTCGCCGACAAGCTTTAAGTATATCTCGCCCATTGAAACAGTAGCATCAATATTACTGTCTGCAGTGAACATCGGGTTTTTAGCCGCAGTCACCTTTGCCGGGCAGGGAGATATGAATACACAGCCTATTTCCGTTGGCTTAAAGCCCGTCCCCTTTACAGCCTCGCGGCGTGCGAGTTTTGCGGCAAGCTCAACTGGCGCCAAGATCGGCAGCACATTTTCGATAAGAGATGGAAAACGCACCGATATAAGCTTTACGACAGCCGGACAGGCTGAGCTTATGACGGGCTTTTTGAGTTTGCGTTTATTTAAAAGCATACGGGTGTAGTCCGAAACGATCTCTGCGGCTTTTGACACCTCGTAAACATCGTTAAAACCGATCTTTTTAAGACCTTCGATGACATAATCCATATCGTCGAGGTTGTTGAACTGACCCCACAGCGACGGAGCAGGCAGAGCAACGAGCCATTTGTATTTTCCGATTATATCAGCAAGCTTATCGTAGACAGCCCGTTTTGCGTGATGGGGGCAGACGCGTATACATTCGCCGCAGTCGATGCAGCGATCGTCAATGATTCGAGCCTTCCCGCCTCGCACTCGAATCGCCTCGGTCGGACAGTGTTTAATGCAGTTTGTGCAGCCCTTGCATTTGTCAACGTCAAGTCGTACTGAATGCGGTATTTTCTCCATCGTCTTTGCTCCCCTCATCCGGCGGAACGTTCACGACCATAGTAACGGTCGTACCTTTTCCGACCTCTGTATCTATAATCATTTCATCTGTATATTTCTTCATGTTGGGAAGTCCCATTCCTGCGCCGAAACCTAGAGCGCGTACACTTTCAGAGGCAGTCGACCAGCCCTCTTTCATAGCAAGCGACACATCGGCTATGCCGGGACCGTTGTCTTTTAACACCATTTTGATCCTTGATGCTGTGATCTCGACGTCTGCAAAGCCGCCTTTTGCGTGGATGACCATATTTATTTCGCCCTCGTACATCGCAACGGAGACCCTGCGTATTATGTCTGGTTTAAAGCCTGCTTTTTTAAGTACCCGTTTAACGGCGCTCGAAGCCTCACCCGCTAAGACAAAGTCGTCACCGTCT
>JAUZPM010000102.1 GCA_030705925.1 Bacillota bacterium | reverse complement strand
TTTAAGGTCATCTTCTGTAATTTCCGACTTCTTCTTCTTTGCCTTGAAAACGTCGATAGCGTCGCGTCTTACATTACGTACGGCGACCTTAGCCTCTTCTCCGTATTTCCTGATCTGTTTCGCAAGATCACGGCGTCTCTCTTCAGTAAGCGGAGGAAAAATAAGACGGATAGTTTTGCCGTCGTTTTGAGGATTGATGCCTATTTCAGATGTCTGGATCGCTTTATCGATGCTTTTAAGCGCAGACGGATCCCAAGGGGTGATCGTAAGTGTCCTCGCCTCTGTCACCGAGATTGCAGCCATCTGGTTTATGGGAGTCATAGCACCGTAGTAATCAACCGAAATCTTGTCTAAGATTGCAGGATTTGCTCTCCCCGCGCGAACTGCTTTATACTCGTTTGACAGGTTGTCTAAAACTTTCTGCATTTTGGATTCAACATCAGTGTAATTGTTTGCCATGTGTTATGCCTCCTTTACAATAGTTCCGATTTTTTCACCTTTGATAGCACGGACGAGGTTTTCAGGGTCGTCGAGACCGAAGAGCATGATTGGCATGTTGGTGTCCATACTGAAGGATGTCGCCGTAGCGTCCATAACGCCGAGCCTTTTTGCCAGGATCTCACTGTAGGATATTTCAAGCAGCTTTTCAGCATTTGGGTTTTTCTTTGGATCGTCACTGTAAATATAATTGATATTTTTAGCAAGAAGCAGGATATCTGCATTTATTTCAGCGGCGCGCAGTGCGGCAGCTGTATCTGTTGAGACGAACGGAACACCTAGACCGCATCCGAAAATGACCACTCTTCCCTTTTCAAGGTGGCAGACCGCTTTATTTCTGATATACGGCTCAGCAATCTCTTTCATTTCTATAGCAGTCATTACACGTGTAGGAACGCCTTTATTTTCAAGCGCATCCTGCAGTGCAAGTGAGTTTAAAACGGTTGCGAGCATCCCCATATGGTCAGCGCGCGTTCTGTCCATTTCCGCGCCGTTTCTGCCGCGCCAGAAGTTTCCGCCGCCGACAACAATGCCAAGCTGGACGCCCATCCCGATTATTTCCTTGATCTTATCGCAGATATTATTTATTGTATCCGCATCAAGTCCGCTTTTCTTATCACCGGCAAGCGCCTCGCCGCTGATCTTCAAAAGGACGCGCTTATATGCTGCTTCTTCGCTCATTTTATCCTCCAATCACGGGCAAAGCCCGCAAGTCCAAATCTTTCTATATCATTTTACATACTTATCGGCTTTTTGTAAATAGCTGCCGCATAAAAATTTTACCCTAAAAAAATAAAGACCCTTAACCCTGTATTATAAGGTTAAGGGCTGTAACATATTTACTTGCTTTCTACATAAATATACCAAGCATAACCGGTATCGTGATAATTCCGAGTACGGACGATACAAGAGCAAAGGATGCGCCAAGCCTCGTGTCGCCGTCATATGCAGCCGGAATCACGACTGTATTTAGACCGAGCGGCATTGCAAGGCTGATAAGCGCGACGACCGCAATTTCTGAAGGCGTGTTGATTGCTTTTAATATCAATATAAAAATTGAAGGAAGAAAGATGAGCCTTATTGCACTCATCACATAAACCTTCCATCCTTTTAGTAGGCTTTTGATTTCATATCCGCCTATAACAAATCCAGTCAGGATCATAGCGATAGGACCCATGCAGGAACCGGCTCCGGTTAGTGCTGTCTGCATGAAGCCAGGCAGTGCAAACCACTGCTTAACAAGTCCGAATGCTGCACCTATTACAAGGCTGATACAGATAGGATTTGCAAATGATTTTATTCCTACCTTACCGCCGTTGCCCGGAATGAGCCAAGCAACGCCAAGGCTATAACAAACGATATAAAATGGCATAATGAATATTAGATAATCAAAAAGCACATCCGCGTTAAATGCGCCGCTGACAAGCGCAATACCCATAAATGAAAAATTGGCGAAAGCAAATGAGTATCTATATATCTGCTTTTCATATGTATTTTCCGCGAACAGCTTTGAAAAGAATAATGCGATCGGTATGAGAACGATTACGATCACGGTAGAGTAAATCATATATGTCCATTTTGCGGTAATATTCTCAAAAGTGAACTTGTTCATAAATGTGTTGATAACAACCGCCGGAACAAGAATGATATTTTCAAGCTTGGAAAGAACAGACGATGAATTATCCGGCATAAATTTACCTTTTTTTAAGATAAAGCCAATGATCATAAAAATAAAAAGTACCAGGGTCTGGTTAAGAGTCGAGAAAAAAATTTGCATATTATATTCCTTATTGTAGATATTATTTTTTAGCGGCGTTTTTCGGCATTTATTCTCCTATTATTATCCACATTATCTGGTTTGTCAAGGATATATCTGGCTATTTAAGTCTTATTTAGTTAGTTAAACCGGGATTTTGATGAAACCATTCAGTCTGATGATTCAATTATATTGGGTATAGTATCTTATTTACTTTTATGTTTTTATAGAGTATTCTATTTTAAAAAGGAAAAGTACAGCGCCTAAAGGAGTAAGGAGGCAAGTAATGGGGCTTTCATGGAGTGCAATGCGTAAAGTGTTAGAACAAGATAATATTTGTGATTCACTTAAAGGACGGATTCAATACTTTGCCACTCGTTACAGGAAATCACATGACCAGGAAGGGCGAGTAGCTATTCGACTTGATGGAAATGAAATCTTTCAGTCCTGTTATTATGATTGGCAATCCAAACGTGATATGTTAGTGAAAAACAACGTCATTTCAAAAAAGCAAGCGGAATCGTATTGGGATAAAGTTGATTTAGAAACAAAGAATCACGGCGGTTTTGATCAATATGGTTTCTATGAGGCTTTCCACGAATATCAAAATCGAAGTATTGAAGAAAGTTTATCTTTTTTTGACCCAATAGTCAGACTATTCGCAATACTAGATAAACGAACCGGTAAAAGGCGATTACTTAATATGATTCCTGAAATGGAGTCAAAACCCGAATGGCTCAAAGTCTTTTTTAAGCTGCGTTTAGAGTCGGAGGGGATCATTGATAGTACTCTGCAGTAAAAGAGCTAACTGACACAAAATCAGTTAGCTCTTTTCAAAATATAACTTGTGCAGCTGTTGGCAGTAAAAAACAATCTCCTGCCCGTAGTTTGCCGGGCTAGACAATAAGCATTAAAAAAATTATTTTCCTTTCAAACTCTGCAAAACGTCCTCTGCAGCTGCAGGGCTTATCCTTTCTGCTTTCCAGCTGTTGTTTTTCTCATTTCCTTCAAGATGATTTTTATCAGTAAGTTTTATATTCATAAAGCTGTCATTTTGACCAGTTGTATATTGCACCGTAACCCTAAAGCCATCGTCAGTATTACTTATGGTGTAGGTTCCTTCGTCGTAAAAGCCTGCATTCTTTTCAACATAACTATATGTATTATCATCTCTTAAAATCATATAGAAATCGTCTGAATCTTTCCAGTGCCATGCGCCCTTTAAATCGCTGCTAGAAAGTGCTGTTGGCGCCTGAGCGGTTGTTTCTGGCGATTTAGCATCTTTAGGTGTCGCATCTGCAGGTTTGCCAGGCATTATATCTTCCACCTGTCCGTCACTGATGTTTTCTTCCTTTACCTCAGGCTTGTCTGTAACCTTCAAGTCTATTAAGACCCCTGTATGATTACCGATATACCATTTGGTATCGCCTTTCATTTGATAGAGCTCAAGGTCATAACCGGCATTCCCTGTGACGCCGTCCTTAGAAGTAGCATTTACATTGCCCTCAATCCATACTATTCTTTTTTCACCCATAGGCTTGTCATAATCACCCGGATTGTTTACGTTATCCTTATCCGACGCCACTTTGTTAGACGTGATTTTCCACTTCTTCAGACCAACTTGCTTCTGCATTTCCTGCTTCACAAGAGATCTTGCAATTTTCTGCGGTTCCGTTTCAGCAGAACCCGGAGCGACTCCCGATGTAACCCCTTTAACAGCTACAAACACAAAGGAAACGAAAAATAAAATTCCAAGGATTTTTAAAACTTTCACTATCTCAACCCCCTATTACTACTTGCCAAAACCATGGATATTAAATCCAATAAACCGTGTCAGATACACCACAAATAGTTATATCCAACACGATTAATTGAGTTTCTCAATCGGATTATCTGAACTAAGCTTTTATCATTATTCCCACTCGATAGTTGCCGGAGGTTTTGTCGTGATGTCGTAGACCACTCGGTTGATATGCGGGACTTCATTTACTAAACGGTTGCTTATGGAGGCAAGCAGGTCATAAGGAATCCTTGCAAAGTCGGCAGTCATAAAATCTGTCGTAGTAACGCCGCGCAGAGCAAGGGTGTAGTCATATGTTCTGCCATCGCCCATTACTCCGACAGAGCGCATAGATGTAAGAACCGCGAAATACTGGTGTATGTCACGGTCAAGACCGGCTTTTGCGATCTCCTCGCGGAATATCCAGTCTGCCTCACGAAGAATTTCGAGTTTTTCCTCCGTTATCTCGCCGATGATACGTATCGCAAGTCCCGGACCCGGGAACGGCTGGCGCCATACAAGATAGCTTGCAAGCCCGAGCTCTTCGCCGAGGCTTCTGACCTCGTCTTTAAACAATAACCTCAATGGTTCGATAATCTCTTTAAAGTCAACAAAATCAGGCAGTCCGCCAACGTTGTGATGGCTTTTGATGACGGCAGCGTCGCCCGTGCCAGATTCTATAACGTCGGGGTATATCGTGCCCTGTGCGAGAAACTCAACTTTTCCTATCTTCTTTGCCTCATCCTCGAAAACGCGGATGAATTCCTCGCCGATAAGCTTTCTCTTTTTCTCGGGCTCGGATACGCCGCTGAGTTTATTCATGAAGCGTGTGCCCGCGTTGACGCGGACAAAATTTATGTCAGAGTTGGAAAATGCCGCCTCTACCTCGTCGCCTTCGTTTTTGCGCATGAATCCGGTATCGACGAATATGCATGTAAGCTGTCTGCCGATCGCTTTTGACAGCAAAGCCGCAAGCACGGACGAATCAACGCCGCCTGACAGCGCAAGAAGCACCTTGCCATCCCCGACTTTTTCCCTGATATTTTGGATAGCTGTGTTTGCATAGTCGCCCATTGACCAGTCTCCTTTGCAATGGCAGACCTCAAACAAAAAGTTTCTGAGCATAGTAAGACCGTTCTCGGTATGCATGACCTCCGGGTGGAACTGCATTG
>JAUZPM010000101.1 GCA_030705925.1 Bacillota bacterium | reverse complement strand
TTGTAACACATGGCTGGGTCGTTGACGGTGAAGGCAAAAAGATGTCAAAATCTATCGGCAACACTATTGAGCCGGAAGAGATAATAAATAAATATGGTGCTGATATTCTGCGCTTGTGGGTTGCTTCATCTGATTATCATTCAGATATCCGCATCTCGAACGACATTTTAAAACAACTTTCAGAAGTTTACCGCAAAATCAGAAATACTGCTAGATTTATTCTCGGAAATATTTCTGACTTTGATCCTAAAAAGGACAGAGTCTCTTATGAAAACCTCGAAGCACTTGATAAATTTGCACTTTCCAGAATGAATGATGTAATAACAAAGGTTCGAGAATCTTATGAGACATATGAATTTTATAATATTTTCCACACCATACACAATTTCTGTGTTGTAGATTTGTCAAATTTCTATCTTGATATAATTAAAGACCGCCTTTATTGCGAGGAAAAAACCGGAATAGAGCGCCGTGCCGCTCAGACAGCTATGTACGATATTCTAATCAAGCTTACTAAACTGCTTGCTCCTATCCTTGCGTTTACCGCTGAGGAAATTTGGGCAGCGATACCTGCTGAAGGTGAAAAACCAATTTCAATTCTTATGACAGATATGCCGGTTGCTGATAAGAAATATGATATTCCGGACAGCGATAGATGGGAACATTTCCTTGATTTGCGTGAGGATGTTAAAAAAGCTCTTGAAATTGCAAGAAATGAAAAGCTCATCGGTGCCTCACTTGAGAGCCGCGTAGTTTTATATTGTGAATCTAGTGAACTATTCAACTTTGTCAGAGAAAATATTGATGCTCTGCCAACTCTCTTTATTGTATCTGATGTCGATGCGGTATTAGGCAAGGGCGAGGGCTTTAAAGGTGAAACGTGCGAGGGACTCACAGTTGCAGTGCAAAAAGCTTCAGGCGAGAAATGTGAAAGATGCTGGCGATATAGCGGCAGTGTAGGAGAAAGTCATAAACATCCGACGCTTTGCGATCGTTGCGCCGATGTCGTTGAAGGATTTTAACCATGGGGCGGGCGAAAACCCGCCCTCATTTTATTGTTGGTAGGTGTTTTATGCTTTGGGTGATAATTATATTATTTGCAATTGCGCTTGACCGTGTTGTGAAAATATGGGCGGTGAGCAGTCTTGCGCCTATTGGAGAAATCCCTGTTATCAAGGGCGTTTTCCATCTTTATTATGCAGAAAATACAGGTGCGGCTTTTTCAATCCTTCGGGGGCAGCAAAAGCTTTTTATCGTTGTTACTATTGTGGGACTTGCGGTTTTGGTTTGGATAATGTTTAAGAGAAAAGACTGGCACCCTCTTTTAATGTGGGCCTTTTCCTGCATTATCGGCGGTGGTATCGGAAATTTGATCGACAGGATCAGACTTGGATATGTTGTTGACTATTTCTATATAAAACTGATAAATTTCCCGGTTTTTAATATTGCAGACCTTTTTGTATCTGCTGGTGCAGTGTTGCTTTTTATTTATCTTTTGTTTATTCACAAAGAGGAAAAAAGTGATGAGTGATTCACTCAATTTTGAAGTTTTACCTGAAGAAGAGGGACAGAGGCTCGACACATTTCTATCAATGAAGTCTGATGGGTTGACTAGAAGTGCGGCACAACGGCTTATTGACGAAGGCATTGTAAAGGTTAGCGGGAAAACATGCGCAAAAAACTATCGCTTGAAATCAGGAGATGTTGTTTCTGCGGTTATCCCGCCTCCAAAAGCACTTGATGTGAAGGCAGAAGATATTAAGCTTGATATTGTTTATGAGGATGAAGCTTTACTTGTTGTAAATAAACCTAAGGGTATGGTGGTGCATCCCGCAGCGGGCAATTATGAGGGTACACTGGTAAACGCGCTTCTTGCGCACTGTACTGATCTGTCAGGAATAAACGGAGTTATCCGTCCAGGTATTGTTCATAGGATAGATAAAGATACCAGCGGACTGTTAATAGTTGCAAAAACAAACGAGGCTCACTTGAAACTTGCAGAACAAATTAAGGAACATAGCTTTGAAAGAATTTATGCCGCTGTTTTATGCGGTAATATCAAGGAAGATAGTTTTACGATTGACAAGCCAATAGCCCGCAGCAAAAAGGACAGAAAAAAAATGGCTGTATCCGAAGACGGGCGAAGGGCTGTTACACATTTTACGGTGTTAGAGCGAATGCCAAAGTATACTTATGTGGAATGCCGTCTTGAGACGGGCAGAACACATCAAATCCGCGTTCACGCATCAAGTATTGGTCATCCAGTTGCAGGTGATGAGGTTTACGGAAAGCCGGAAAATGGGCTTGCCGGTCAGTGTCTCCATGCAAAAACAATAGGTTTCGTGCATCCTGTATCGGGTGAGTTCTTAAGATTTGAGAGCGAACTTCCTGAATATTTTAAGGCTTTTTTAGTAAAACACAGATAAATAAAAATGGAGAGAGAGAATGAAAGGCAAATTTCAGGGCATATTTATTGCGTCAGATTTTGACGGAACAATGACGGCAGATGGGTCAGTTATCCCAAAAAAGAATATTGAAGCTGTAGACTATTTTATTAAGAATGGGGGAATTTTTTCGTTAAGTACCGGAAGGTCATTACATTCAATAAGCCGCAGAAAAAGTGAGTTTCCATCGAATGGTCCAGTTATATGCTGTAATGGAGCACTTATCTACGACGCTGAGAAGCAAAAAATACTGCGGTCATGGGGTATGGATAAAAATATTCTTAAGATTGCATCGGAAGTAATGAATGATTTCCCTGATATAGGTATTGAGGGAATGTATGACTTTGAAATGTTCTTAATAAAAAAGGATAAAATAAACGCAAACCATATAGAATATGAGGAAATTCCGAATGAGGAGGTTTCTGTAGATAAAATCACGGCGCCACTTCAGAAATTGTTGTTTACAGGCCCGGCTGAGCGCATCGCTTTGCTCGACCCATATCTCCGGGCAAAAGAGGGGTTTGATTATACTATCTTATATTCATCACCGCGATTTCTCGAGGTGATGCCAGTTGGAATAAATAAAGGAACTGGATTATTAAATGCGGCTGAAATACTAAAAATAAATCATGAAAATACTTATGCTATAGGTGACTATCTTAATGATTATCATGCAATAAAAATGGCTGGTACGGGAGTTGTCCCGGAAAACGCAGCCTCAGAGATAAAAGAAATCGCTGATGTTATTGTATGCGATCATAATGAAGGTGCAGTTGCAGATTTGATTGAATATATAGACGGTAAACTTACCGCAGCATTTGACAACGATATGATTACGTTATAAAATAAGTTTGATAAATTATTAACACAGGAGGAAAGTAATTTTGGAGAAGAGTGAAAAAAAAGCGCTGCAAATTCAGGCTGCTAAAATCAGAAAAGATATTTTAACAGCAGTTTTCAGTGCTAAGTCCGGACATCCGGGCGGTTCGTTGTCTGCGGCAGACATACTGACATATTTGTATTTCAAAGAAATGAATGTTGACCCATCTAACCCGAAAATGGAAGATAGGGATAGGCTTGTTCTGTCAAAGGGTCATGTTACCCCTGCGCTTTATTCTACGCTTGCAGAGAAAGGCTTTTTCGCTGTTGAAGAGCTTAAAAAGTTCCGCCAGCCTGGCAGCTTTCTGCAAGGGCATCCTGATATGAAGGGAGTACCGGGAGTTGATATGTCGACTGGTTCTCTTGGACTTGGAATATCAGCAGCTTGTGGTATGGCTATTGCTGCAAAAAAAGCAGGGAAAAAGTATCATATTTACGCTATAATCGGTGACGGGGAATCCGAGGAGGGACAGGTTTGGGAAGCTGCAATGTTTGCGGCGCACTATAAACTTGATAATCTTATCGTATTTCTTGATTGCAACGGTCTGCAAATTGACGGAAGTACAAATGATGTTATAGGACCAATGCCTTTTGACAAAAAATTCGAAGCTTTTAACTTTAATGTTATTACTATAGATGGACATGATTTTGACCAAATTGAGGCAGCAATTAATAAAGCAAAAGTCAGTGATAACAAGCCTACAGTAATTATTGCGAAGACAATAAAGGGCAAAGGTGTATCTTATATGGAGAATAATGTCAGCTGGCATGGATCTGCTCCTAATGAGGAACAGTACAATATCGGTATTACCGAACTCGATGCCTATCTAAAGGAACTGGAGGGTTAATCATGGCTAAAGCAACACGTGAAGCATATGGTGAGGCACTTGTTGAGCTCGCAGCTCAATATGATTTTTTGGTTATGGATGCCGATCTGTCTAAAGCTACAAAAACAGATATTTTTAATAAGGCATATCCTGACCGCTTTATAGAGTGCGGTATCGCAGAGGGTAATATGATGTCGGTTGCTGCAGGTATCGCAACAACGGGTATGCCCGTTTTTGCAAGCACATTTGCTGCTTTTGCCGCCGGACGGGCATTTGACTCTGTCAGAAATTCAATAGGGTATCCCCATTTGAATGTTAAGATAGGTGCTACCCACGCAGGTATTTCAGTTGGTGAAGATGGCGCCACTCACCAATGCAACGAAGATATAGCATTGATGCGCACTATCCCCGGTATGGTTGTCATTAATCCTTGCGACGAGGTTGAGGCGAAAGCAGCTGTTAAAGCGGCACTTTTGCATAATGGACCCGTTTATTTAAGATTCGGCAGATTAGGTGTTCCTACTCTTATGGATGAGTCGAGTTATAAGTTTGAGCTCGGTAAGGGTGTTGTACTGGCGGACGGCAAAGACGCTGTTATTTTTTCAACCGGTCTCTTAACAAGCCGTGCAATGGAAGCACGTGAAATGCTGTTAAAAGAAGGTATTGATGCTGCTGTAGTTAATATTCATACTATTAAACCGATAGATGAGAAACTTATAATTGAATATGCAAAGAAGACTGGTGCGGTTGTAACAGCTGAAGAGCATAACATAATCGGCGGCCTTGGCGGCGCGGTATGCGAAGTTCTTGCTGAAAATTGCCCTGTTCCAGTTTCAAGGGTCGGCGTAAATGACGTATTTGGAAAATCAGGTCCCGCTCTTAAGCTGCTCGATATCTTTGGATTAAACGCATCTAATATTGCTGAAAACGTTAAAAAGGTTATTTCACGTAAATAATTTTAATTTTTATTGATTTTTTTATAAACGAAACAGACATAAATTAAAAATTATGTCTGTTTTGTTTTATATTGCAGTTTTAATGTAAAAATTGCTATTCTATTACATTGACTTTTAATTTTTATCTTTATATAATCAAAATGCAGATGTAAAATAAAGGAGATAAAAAAATTATGCCCCAGCGCAGAGAGTTAATGGTACAGCTTATTCAGCGGGAAGGTCAGGTTAGTATTTCACAACTTAAAGAAGCTTTTCCAAAAGTATCAGAGATGACGCTGCGGAGGGATTTGGAGATTTTAAACCGTTCTGGGCAAATAGTCAGGATACATGGGGGAGCAAAATCAATCGGGGCTATTGTTGGATTGTCTGAGGAACTCCATGCACGCCGTTCTCAAGAAAATGTGGCAAATAAGCAGATTATTTCTAAAAAAGCACTAAGTCTGCTAAAACCTAACATTTCTATTTTTATAGATTCGGGAACCACAACTACAGCATTTGCACATGTACTTCCTGATATGGATATGCTTATTACGACCAGTGGAATAACTGTTGCAATGGAACTTATACATATGACGAATGTTTCTGTATATCTTACCGGCGGAAAGCTGAACAGAAACAGCATAAGTATAACT
>JAUZPM010000100.1 GCA_030705925.1 Bacillota bacterium | reverse complement strand
TTCGCCGACGAGCCCACGGGCAACCTCGATTCGAAATCGGGCAAGAACGTCATGTCCATCATCCAGCGCCTGAACGAGAAAGAGGGAAGGACCATCGTCCTCATCACCCACGAGACCGCCACGGCCGAGCACGCCGAGCGCATCATCCGCCTCATGGACGGGAAGATAGAGAGCGATACCAAGGTCAAGAACCGCCTCTCAGCCGATTCGGAGTACGTCAAATGATCAAAACGCCATGACCCTGAAACACATATTCAAAGCGGCGGCGGGCACCTTTAAATTTGGACAGTGATGATTTAATTTCTTCGAATGAAATGCCTGAAATTCTTGCGACTGCAATAGCGGCAAGAGCGTTATAAACATTATGCCTGCCGGGAATAATAAGAGATAGATCGCCAAGTAATTTTCCATGTTCATATACATCAAAGACAGGATAGCCGGAAATGCTTTTTATTTCAGCGAAATAATCAGCTGTTGGGTCAACAAGCGAAGTGTAGACTGATGTACCCTGATAATTTTTAGCAATATCACGGCAGTTTTTATCATCACCGCATAGAACAGCTGTTCCATCGCTTCCGGTTTTGCTTATAAACTTTGAAAATGATGCCTTTATTTCGTCTATGTCTCTGAAAAAGTCAAGATGATCTGCGTCTATATTAAGAACTACAGCAATTTTTGAAGGAAAATTTAAAAAAGAATTGAGGTATTCACAAGCTTCAAATATAATAGTATCACTGTGACCAATGTGATAATTTGTTCCTGTTGCAGGCATTGCTCCGCCAACTAAAACTGTTGGATCTTTTTCCGAGTCGAGAAAAATCTGTGCAAGCATTGAAGTGGTAGTTGTCTTACCATGTGTGCCGGAAACAGCGATAGGATTTTGATACTTTGATAATAGTTCACCCATGAAAGGAGCCCGTTCAACTGCCGGAATGCCAAGACGAGCAGCTTCAACAAGCTCAGGATTATCTTTTTTCACCGCTCCAGTATAAATAATTAAATCTTTACCATTTACATTTTGCGATTTATGACCTATAATAATATCGATACCTTTTGTTACCAATGTCGTGACTGCCTGTGATTTCTGCATGTCGGAGCCGGTAACATGATAGCCCTTTTGGAGCATAATCTCAGCAAGGGCACTCATGCTAACACCGCCAATGCCGACAAAATGAATGTTATGTATATGATTATTTAGATAACTCATGTATTTGATCATTCCGTTTCGTAAAAAGTTTATACTATTATTATACTCTCTTTTTTCGAAAATTAAAACTCTTAGTTTAGGTTGCATAACAGGTTAAAGCCTGTTAATAATAGTTGCAGGAGGCTTGCAGATTATGAAAATCACAGACATCAGAATTAGAAAATTAATCAATGAGGGAAAAGTTAAAGCAGTTGTATCAGTGACGTTTGATGATTGCCTTGCGGTACATGACATCCGTATTATTGAAGGTACGGAGCGCATGTTTGTCGCAACGCCTAGCCGCAAAGCAAGTGACGGAACATTTAGAGACATTGTCCATCCTATAAACTCAGAATTCAGGGCTGAACTCGAAAAAGCTATCATACAAAAGTATGAGGAAGCTGCGGCTATGGCAGCAGAGTCAGAGGGACCTGCAGTTGCCCAGCCTGCAAAAGAACCCCCTGCACTTGAGCTTTAAAAAAACATTGTTCACAGGGTGACGATTTTTGAAAAATACGTCTTTTAATCTGCCCGCTGATGTAAGGGACATACTTTTGACTTTTGAAAAGTTGGGGTATGACGCTTATATTGTCGGCGGGTTCGTGAGAGATTCGATTTTAAACAGGCAAATAAACGATTTTGATATCGCTACAGATGCGTTGCCTGATGAAATCGAATCTCTTTTTAGCAAAACTTTTCCGCAGGGGAAAAGTTTTGGAACTGTAGCCGTTTTTACAGGAGAGCGTTGGGTCGAGGTTACCACATTCCGTCATGACGGAGAATATGTCGGTGCGCGTAAACCCAGAAATGTTACTTTTTCAAAAAGAATAGAAGAAGATTTGCAGCGGCGTGACTTTACAGTTAACGCCGTTGCTTATCATATAAAAAAGGGTGTTATTGATTTATTTAATGGGGTTAATGATATCCATAATGGAATCATAAGAGCCGTTGGTGACCCTATATGCCGTTTTAATGAAGACGCTCTGCGTATTTTGCGTGCTTATAGATTTGCAGCAGTGCTTGGGTTTTCAATTGAAGAAGAGACAAGGAGAGCTGCTATTAAAAGTGCATCTTTACTTGATCTAATAAGCGGTGAACGGGTAAGAGAAGAATTGTTTAAAATATTGGAATCAGATAATCCAGATGAAATTTGGAAACTTGATGAAGACGGTATTTTATCTTTTAATATAGCAAAAGCTTCAATTTCCTTGAAAGATGTAGCAAAGGAAGAAATAATGGCGGCATTTTTTTTATGCTTATCGGAAAACAGCCGTGGATATTACATACACCGGCTCAGACTTTCTAATGAGCAGTCAAAAAAGATACGTGATGTTGCAGAAATTGATAAAATATATAAAAGAGAGTTTGACAGAGCTTCCGTTAAAAGGTTGATGTTTCGATTTGGAGTCAATCCATTAATTTCATATGCTCTGATAAGTAAAGAGCAGGATTTGTTAAAATTAATTAAGGATATTGAATACACCAAAGAGCCGTATAATTTATCAGGATTAAATTTAACCGGAAATGATTTGATTGATGCCGGATTTGAAGCTGGAAGAAATATCGGGATAATGATGAAAAATGCTTTAGAGCATTGCATAGAAGTCCCCAAAGATAATAAAAAGGATATTCTAATATCATATTTAAAAAATAATGCGCTTTAACGCATTATTTTTTTTTTATATATTGACAAACCAGAGCCTTTGTATTATTGTATTAAGTGCGTAATACAGTAATACAAAGGAGGCAGCATATTGAAATGGAGTTTTGAACCAGATCGCCCGATTTATATCCAGATAATGGATGAGATTAAAAGCCGGATCATTTCAGGAGAATACAAACCGGGATATCGACTTGAATCGGTAAGAGAGCTTGCAGCTGATGCATCGGTCAATCCTAATACGATGCAAAAAGCTTTAAGTGAACTTGAGCGTGAGGGATTGGTATTTGCACAAAGAACCAGCGGGAGAATGATAACGGAGGATAAGGTTATGATCGAACAGTTGAAAAGTAAGACGGCTCTATCATACATTGATGCGTTTCTTGAAAAGATGCAAACAATGGGATATTCACCTAAAGAAATCTTAGTAATATTAGAAAAAACAGTAAAGGAGAAAGCACAATGACGCCTATTTTACAGTGCATAAATTTATGCAAAAATTACGGAAGTAAAAAAGCGCTTAATGGTGTGAATTTTACTGTTGAACGGGGAAGAATCATAGGACTGCTGGGGCCAAATGGAAGCGGAAAGACAACTATTATTAAACTTGCTAACGGACTTTTGACGCCCTCTTCAGGAGATATTCTGGTCGGTGGTTTCAAACCCGGCATTGATACAAAGAAAATAGTCTCATATCTTCCAGAACGCACATATTTAAACGATTGGATGAAAGTTAACGACCTTTTAAATTTTTTCGGCGATTTTTACACTGATTTCAGACGTGAACGTGCACTTGATATGTTATCAAAGCTTGGAATTGATCTTAATGATACTTTGAAAACCATGTCAAAGGGTACTAAAGAAAAGGTGCAGTTAATACTCGTAATGTCCAGAGACGCAGAACTGTATCTTCTTGACGAACCTATTGGCGGAGTTGATCCTGCCGCAAGGGATTATATTTTAAATACGATCATTACAAATTATAACGAAAATGCCTCAGTTATAATATCGACGCATTTGATCTCGGATGTTGAAAATATTCTGGATGACATAATATTCATAAATCGGGGAGATATCGTGCTTGCAGACAGCGTTGACAATGTAAGGGCTCAGCACAACAAATCGGTTGACGCATTATTCAGGGAGGTATTCAAATGTTAGGAAAACTAATGAAGTATGAGCTTAAGTCATCCGCACGGATTTTGCTGCCTCTTTATGCCGCTGCTCTGATTATGTCTTGCGTAACAAAACTAACTTTTAAAGTTGGCGGCACGTTTCCACGTATTATTTCATCACTGCTTATGACCGGCATCTTTATCGCTTTTATTGTTATGACTTTTTTAATTCTGATACAGCGATTTTATAAAAACTTATTGGGTGACGAGGGTTATCTTATGTTTACGCTTCCGGTAAAATCGATATCCCTAATATTCAGCAAGCTGGTCGGCGCCTTAATCTGGTTGTGCGCAGGTTCTTTTATTTCAATAATATCATTTTTAATTCTTGCTGCTAATCATATTATGTTAAAATCATTGTTTTCAAGTTTTATCGGATTATTTAAATATTTTAATTTTTCGACTGCGCTTGTTGGAATTCAGCTGGTAATATTTGCGGTTTTATCAGTATCGGTACCGGTTTTGATGGTCTATAGCTCACTTTCAATAGGGCAATTATCCAATAGTCATAAAGGACTTGCATCATTTGGAACATTCATAGGAATCAGTACTGGAATGCAGATAATTGCATCACTACTCCTTACATTTATGAATTCGATTCACGCTTTTGATACGATAGAAAAAACGCTAAGAAATCTTTTTGCTGTTAACAACGGACTTCCTGCAATAAATCTTGTGATTTTTATTGCTAATCTAATAACTGCTGCACTAGCGGTATTATTCTTCTATTTGACTAATAACTTCTTGACAAAAAAACTAAATCTTGAATAAACCATATCATTAAAAAACAGCCGGACGGTGATTTTCGCCAGTCTTGGCTGTTTTTTTTATAAATTAAAATAAAAAAGATACCATCTGGTCGAAAAATCGGGAATGCACAGCAAGGTTTACAAGTTTATTTATTTTTCACTGTACTAAATGTGACAGCTTTGTACATTTTGCTTTGATATACTTTTATCATAAACGATTGGAGGCAGTGAATTATGCGTGTTGTTTATTTAGACGCACTTTTTTTATTCAACTTCTCGATCGATTTTTTGCTGATTAGACTGACTTCAGCTATTGCCGGAAAGCATGTTAAGACTGCTCGCATAATCCTAGCCTCCTTAATAGGCGCGGTTTACGCATGCATAGTATTTTTTATGCCAAAGTCTTTCCTTTCCGGATTAGTAAAAATATTAGGAGCTGTACTATGCGTTATAATAGCCTTCCGTTTTACTTCTTTTAAATCTTTTTTAAAACTTACATTATTACTGCTTGCAATAACGTTCAGTTTCGGCGGTGGTTTTTACGGTCTGTACAGCCTTTTTGGAGACGGAAGGAAAATGCGGATTGTAAACGGTGTGCCTTATCTTGAAATTTCGCCTGTCGTATTTGGGGCTATTTTCTTTTTATTATACGGAATAATAAAATTAAGCTTTTATATTTTTACAAGAAGCAGAGCATCACAGCGCAAATTATTAGATGTTAACGTCGATATATTTGGAGAATCAAAAAAGTACATAAGCCTTGTTGACACTGGACATAAACTTACAGAACCGTTTACTAAATTTCCGGTACTTGTAGTAGAGGATGAATCGCTCGAAAAACAAATATCATGCGCGGAAACAGGCGTTTATATTATACCTTTCCGTTCTGTTGGAAATGGGGGCGATATACTGATAGGAATACGCCCTGAATGTGTGCAAATAAACGGAAAAAAAATTGATGATATTATAATTGCTCCTACTGCTCTGCATTTGAGCGGAGACGGTGAATTCAATGCTTTGATCGGCGAAGATGCGCTGGTAACGTTATAATGAGGTGGATTATGAATAG
>JAUZPM010000099.1 GCA_030705925.1 Bacillota bacterium | reverse complement strand
TATCGACTGATTCTTTGAGCCCCGTCAGCATTTTTGCTCTTGCCAGAAGTTCTTCGGGTTCAAAAGGTTTTGCAAGATAATCGTTTGCTCCGACTTCAAACCCCATGACGATATCATTTACTGCAGTTCTGGCGGTCAGCATCAGCACAGGCAGTTCAAAGCAGGTTTTGCTTTTTCGGATTTCACGGCACAATTCAAATCCGGACATTTCCGGCATCATAACATCCAAAATTGCTAGGGAATAATCAGAGACTTTTTCAAGCTGCGCCAATGCGGCAAGGCCGCTATGCGCCGTAATAACATGAAAGCCGCCGATTCTGAGAATCGAAGAAGCCGCCTGTAAGTTGACGGTATCGTCATCAACAAGTAGAATTTTGGGAGCTTTTGTTTGTATATTGATGTTTTTATCTGCAGTTCTCTGCATTTTTGTTGCTGCAATTCCAGAGTTCTTTTTTGGGGCGGCAGTCAAAGCACCAGAACTTTTTGGGGCTATGGGAATTGTGAAAGTAAAGGCAGAGCCAACTCCAAGTTCCGATATAACCCAGATTTTTCCTCCCATTAATTCGACGAAATATTTGGTAATCGGCAGCCCCAGACCTGTACCGCCATATCCTCGGGTTGAGGATGTATCCACCTGCTCAAAGGATTTAAAGATTGCTTCAAACTTATCTTCCGGAATGCCCTGCCCGGTATCAGCGACACAAAATTCAAGCATATTGCCTTTTTCTTTGACCGAGATTTTTACATATCCGCTGACCGTGAATTTCACAGCGTTGTCCATAAGATTATAGATAATTTGTGTCAGGCGGCCTTCGTCTGCCAGAGCGGGAGGAAGCTCATCTGAAAATTCAAACAGAATTTCAACATTTTCCGATGAATTTATCTGTCGGAAAATGCTCACTATGGTATAGATAGGACCTTCAATATGTACCGGCTGCACATTCAGCAGGATATTGCCGTTTTTAAGTTTGGCATAGTCTAAAATATCGTTGACAAGAGTGGTAAGCCGACGGCTGGAAAGAGAAATCAATGTCAGATCACTGCGCTGATGTTCGTTTAACTCTCCGTCTCCATCCCGCAGCATGGATTCCGCAATACTGTGAATTCCGTTTAAAGGCGTGCGCAACTCATGCGATGTATTGGCAAGGAATTCATCTTTAAGCTTATCCAAGCTCAGTAGGTTTTGAGACATTTTCTTTTCTTTTTGTAACGCGTCAGACAGCCTCCGCGAAATAACAAAGGGCTGCGGTAAAAGAATAATTAGAAAACCGATTTCACTTGCGTTATTTGTAAACAATGTAGCCACTATGGAACAGGCAAAAAAAATCAGGGAAATTACCAGCGTTAAAAAAGAGTCTTTTCGTCCGTGAAGATAGGCCTTGGATAACATAAAAAAGCAATATGCAGATATCAAAGCAAAGATAATCTCAATGCAATAAATAAACGGAGAGTAGAACGAATTTGGTGTCAGCAGAATTAGCAGGGTCATGGCTGCCGCAAAAACCAGAAATATTTTTGTTACTTTATCGGACATTTCTTCCGGAAAAAGGTCTTTAAAGGTCAGAGCCACACTAACCGGAATCCAGCATAGTGAAATATATTCTATTGCCATCAGCGCCCCATAGCTCATGGAGGGAATCAGACGGAGAATCAGTACATTGCCGGTCGTCATCGTTATGACAGCCATCCATAGACACATGAAACTGGTGTACAATCCATTAATAGTTTCCCGCTGAAAAAAGAACATTCCTATATAATACAAAGCAACGATAAACAGCAGGCCTAATAGAAACGAATCCAAACCGAAAGTATTCTCGTATGCTCGATGAATCTGTGCCCATGTTCCCATTTGAACACCAAAAAGCATGCCGCCCTGCACACATGTAAAATTAGAAACACAGATCACTATATCAAAGTTTTGCTCTTTCGGAGAAAACTCCACAACCTGCGGCTTCGCCTCTGGTGCATAGGTTTCTTTTGAAGTTCCGATCTTTCCGTTAGAAGCAATCAGGCTGCCGTCCACATATAACTCATACGCAGTAGAAAGCGCAGGAATATTCAACGCTAACTGCTGACCAGGTGTGGCATTCAGAACCTTGATTGCATAAGTACCATAGCCGAAGCTCGGCAGATTTTTGTCGCCTATTGTATAGCTGTTCCAAGGAGCAGGTACATTTGCTGTACTATCAGGTTTTACAGCTCCGCTTTCAATTTCATTGTCGGTCACAAATCGATTCCAATAAAAATCCCAATTACCATTCAAGTTGAGCGGTTGGTCTACACCTGAATTCCAGTTTTTAAGGTCAACAGTGCCATTTTTGACCTCGGTTGTGTTTTGTGCCGCTTCATGAAAAGCAAAAACAAAGGCAATAGAAAGTATAAAAATTACTATTGTAATAATCAGTATAAGGATACGTTTCTTTTTAACTGTATTGCTGATTTCATCAGATGACATAGCTTCACCTATCATTCTATTTATTCCATACGCAATGGGTAGAACTTTCCTTATCAAGGCGCGATAAATATGGGAAAAGCGCGACTCTGTGCACTGAAACGGAGAGCCGCGTTTTGGTTGCCGATTATAATTAGTTTCTATTTTTAATGAATGTCATAAACATTATACGAAGCTCAATAGCCCAGAGATTGCTTCAGTACTCCCGTTTTTCCCTTCTCCAAGTGTTAAGTAACTCGTCAACATCAGATTGAGCAATATTTCCATGGTGGTTCGCTTTTCCAGACACATATAGGAAGAACGCCCCGCATTTATTCTGTATCTGCTCTGGCATTAAAAATAGGTCACCAGACTTTTTTTGAGATTCAATCGCTTGAAGAACTCTATCTTCCGTCAAATATTTTTTATATTCTTCTCTAATTTCGTATTCCGTACTACTGCCTGTCCAAGTGCTTACAGACCCTTCCAAATACCTCACAATATTCTTATCATCATTAAGTTCATTTGTAAGGTATTCCTTTGCGTAGCCAGAATCAAAGCATTCCAACAGATAACAAATCATTCTCCAATCGTCTAAATCAAACAGGCTATGTGCTTTTAACATATCTTTGGCTTTTTGAGTAAATGTATCTTCAAGTTGAATGAGTTCTTCTAAAGAAAGCACTTTTTTATAGCCTTGTTCTTCTCCTTTAGCCGCTAATCTTCCATATCCCAACTCAAGCATATTGATAACTTGTGCCATGGATTGCAAAGAGGAAAAATTAGCATTACGTATGATATAAGAAAGGAAGTAAAGCCTTTCTGTTGGAACGACAGCATCTAATAAGTCAATTATCATATGGTCTGCATAGGAGCTTGCACGCATCGACAGAATATTTTTCTTAGAAACAACATCAAGCTCAGCAGAGGTATCAAGTAACGCATTTATTATAACTTCCGCCCTGTCCGGTGAAATCTCAGGAATCATTGCTTGTACTTCTTCAAGAAACTCGTAGCTTGTACCCTTCTCATCGCGCTCCAACAGATATGCTCTAAAATTCTCGCAACTCAAAGAGTAGATTGCTTTTATGATTTCTGATTTCTTCAGTCCGATATTATCTAAGTCGGGATTGAAATATCTATCAAATTTTTCGGGATGGGCAATTTGGTTGTTTCTCCTAAATGAATTCAAGTCGTATACTTCATAAATCTTACCGATTTTTTGCCCGAAGTAAGGAAATAGCCGTGAAAGAAATGTAATGGCTATTTCCGCATCATGTTCATTTCTTCCTTCATCTTTACTATGTAACAGCAATCGAATTTGGGAATAGTACAACTCATACCTTTCTTTTTGCGATTTACTTCTCCCAATCGTTGATAGATCAAGCTCTCCTGTTAAAATGGACTTATTATTTTTAACCCACTCATATATTTGTGGAAGGGAAATTTCCAATGCAGAGATAGCAACCATATCAGCAAAATCAACCTCTGATGATATAGTTGTTAACTTGAATTGTACTGAGTTACAAAGACGGTTTATATCTCTAATATTTTTTATAAATGGATCAACACATGGTTCAAAGAGTCGTTGCCAATGAGCCTGTTTAAAACTTAGATCTTTATATGCGGAGAGAATAACATTTAGTGATTGAATAATACTTCCCTGAGTTTCTCCCTTTGAATGTCAGGAATCTGAATAGGCATTTGAATTATCTTTTCGAGATAATCTTCGCCGTTTCCTTCCTGCACTTTCTTCAATGCCTTTACTACAATCTCTTTATCAAAAACCAAAAGATATACCGTGTTTGGGAATTTTGCAACAGATGTGATTAACTGAAACACTTGCCGGATTTGCTCGTTGTTTAGCCGATCAATATCATCTATGACAACCAATATCCTTCTCGTTTGTTTCGTAAGAAGGTTTATAACATACTCTTTGTGCTTGAGAATATCTTTCTCATCTGAGTCTTTCTTCATTTTCTTGCCAAGCATAGCTGCGCCCTTTTTCCCAAAGAGAGCTAATACTCCTCCGACGATTGGTATGGCTTCTGCAAGATTAAACGCATCCGAGTACGTTTCAAGTGCCTCTCCAATTTTTGATAAATTTTCGTCTCCCTTGCTACGAAACTCATTGGATAGCCTAATAAAAAATTGCGACAAAAGTTGATTAGCGTCAGAAAAATTCCAAGGCTCAAAATGAACAACAATGAATCTGTTTTCCTCGCAGACGCTTCTCTGTTGTTTCTCAATTTCGTTTAGCATCATATTTACCAGAGAAGTCTTTCCACTTCCCCATTTTCCATAAAGGCCAACAGAAAAAGTATCTGCATTATTTAAATTTATAAGTGCTTGCGCCAACAGCCTTGCAAAACCCACTCTGCCGAGATGATCGTCAACATTCGACATGATAGGCTTATCTGAATAAAACATATTATCCTCCATCATTACTTCATTTCGAGCGATTTCGCGCATTAAACTTTGGGCAAAATTACTTTTATCTATAGACTTACCATTATGGTAGGAACTTACCATTCCATAAACTGCGTGTTATTGCTAAAATCCGCAAGTCAATTAATTAATATTAGTACGCCATAATTCTACATGTTATTTCCATATATTACAATATTTTTCATCTATCAGTTATTATTTAGGTATAAAAAAAGGCTCGCGGAAGTTTTTACACTCTACAGGCCTTTAACAATTACTTTCTGACACATTCCCATGGGCTTTTATCATCGCGTAAGCCCTTGAATACTGGTTGCAGCATGCCGCCGATTTTGTCACTTTTAAAATGTTCCATTTGATGTGATCATGCTCCGCTCGTTCCTTATCAAAGTCAGCTGATTTTGCATTGGCCACTTCCGCTTTTAGGCGGTAAATTTATTTAATCTTTAATGCACGTTGGAAGGTGAATCTTAATTGCTCTCGATAGCTAAAAAAGCCATTATTCATCGCGTAATTTGCTGATTCTGCTATTGTATTTTTGCAAGATCTTTTTGGGCAATTTCTAATAGCATTACGAACCTCTAAAAGCGGAAGGAAGTGCCTCGAAAAATTTTTTAAAAGTCATGCACTTTCCGGGGGTCGAAAGCACCGCGCAGGGGTGCGGGCTCGGAAGTACCTTTTGAGTTAGCAACCTTAGTTTTATTATTTATACATCATCCTTATTACTGTAATAAACGGAGGAGCAGCCACAATATGTTGTGATTGCTCCTCCGTTTCCACTGCCAGCATTATTTAAATTGAGTTACACCCACCCCATCCTTTTGCTAATAATCTCTAGGAACTCCGTATTCCAGCGCTGCGCCTGCCGCTCAGAGATTGGAATGTTCAGAGCCGCTCCGTATAATGTGCGAGTTTTGTCCCAGTATACCGACTTGATTAGCTTCATACGTTCGTCACCATCCTTACGGCTTTTTGTGACATCGACAGCAGCATCCACCGCTCGCACGGAATTCTGAAGAAATATGTACCGCTCGTCGGAGACTAACTGCATTTCCTTTTCGTCTGTGGTACGCGATGAGACGGGCGATTTCGGCTGACCGTCGAACAGAATGTGGTCACCCTCAATTTGAGCGATTTTCTTTTTATTGACCGGATATTCATAGACAAGTTCTTTCGCGTGACTTTTAAAAAAAATTCG
>JAUZPM010000098.1 GCA_030705925.1 Bacillota bacterium | reverse complement strand
TTCGGAGGGCAAAAGCCGTACGCCAATGATGGTTCACAGGGCGCTGTTCGGCAGCCTTGAGCGTTTCTTCGCAATGCTGATCGAACACTATGCAGGGGAATTTCCGTTCTGGCTTGCGCCCGTTCAGATCGGCATCGTTCCGATACGGGAAAGCCACAATGACTATGCGGTGAAATTATCCAAAAAGCTTAAATCGCTCGGCTTGCGTGTCAATGCCGACACATCTGACGATCAGATGCGCACGAAGATACGCCGGATGGAGCTTGATAAGCTGCCGATCATCTTTGTCATCGGTGACAGGGAGGTCGAGCAAGGGGGCGTATCGGTTCGCAGCCGCCGCGAAATAGGTGACAGCGGAAAAGGAAACCTTGGTTTTATGAGTTTAGAGGCGTTTATGGATTTTATAGAGCCGGAAATAAACAAAGGTATGCCGCAATATCTGGACGAATAAGAAAAAACGCCGCAGCTTTAAGCTGCGGCATTTTTTAATGAATATTTATTTTCGATCCAAATGAGTTTACTGTTCAAGTTCAAACATATCTTTTGAGGCGCCGCATTCAGGGCAGACAAAATCATCGGGGACGTCTTCCCACTTAGTTCCCGGGGCGATTCCCTGTTCAGGACAACCGGCTTTCTCATCATAAACATAACCGCAGACAGAGCACAGATACTTTTTCATATTAGTCGACCTCTTTCTTTGATTAATTTAATCTAAATTTTACACAAATTATTATACATGTCAACTGTTCTGTGGTAAAATATGCTTGAATTTAGAGCATTCGGGTAAATTTTACTTAAAAAACAGGAGGCAGAATATGAACGGCAAAAACAGAAAGGTCGTTTTGATTGGGACAGGCTTTGTCGGCATGAGCTTTGCTTACGCTATGCTGAATCAGAATGCCTGCGACGAACTGGTTCTTATAGATATCGATAAGAGGCGCGCCGAGGGTGAAGCCATGGATCTGAATCACGGGCTTGCTTTTTCCGGCTCTCACATGAAAATTTTTGTAGGCTCATATGCGGACTGCGGCGACGCGGATATTGTCGCCATTGCGGCGGGAGTTGCCCAAAAGCCCGGAGAGACAAGGCTTGACCTTCTTCAAAGAAACACGGAGGTTTTCAGGTCTATTATCGATCCTGTCGTATCCTCCGGATTTGGCGGCATATTCCTGATTGCGACGAACCCTGTAGATATAATGTCATATATCACCCAAAAGCTGTCGGGGTTTGACAGAAAACGTGTCATCGGAACGGGAACGACGCTTGACACCGCACGTCTTCGCTATATGCTGGGCGAATATTTCAAGGTCGATCCTCGAAATGTCCATGCCTACGTAATGGGCGAACACGGCGACACCGAATTTGTGCCGTGGTCACAGGCGCTTGTTGCGACAAAGCCTGTGCTGCAGCTGTGCAGTGAACACGGCTGTCAGTATTCATGTGAGAATATGGAGAAGATCAGCGAAGAGGTGAAAAATGCGGCGCAGAAGATAATCGCGGCAAAAAAGGCAACCTATTACGGCATCGGGATGGCAATGGTCAGGATCACAAAGGCGATATTAGGCGACGAGAACAGTGTGCTCACAGTATCGACCATGCTTGACGGCGAATATGACCGCAGCAACGTTTATGTCGGCGTGCCTGCTATTGTAAATAAAAACGGCATTGATGCGATCATTAATCTTGCTTTGACGGCGGAGGAACAGAAAAAATTCCATGATTCCTGCGACACTTTGATAAACGTGTGCGGTAAAATCAATTTTTGACCGATAATATATGATTAAAGACGGCTTGCAGCCGT
Source organism: Bacillota bacterium (assembly GCA_030705925.1). Taxonomy (NCBI): domain Bacteria; kingdom Bacillati; phylum Bacillota; species Bacillota bacterium. Next base: position 4,500 of record JAUZPM010000098.1, on the reverse strand, counting down.
CTTTTTTTAAGCTTTCTGTTGACAATGCCCGAAACAGACATTATAATGAACACATGTTCATCGAACGATTGTTCATTATTTGATAGGGAGTGTAGATAATGATTACTGCAGTTAAGGTGACCGGCGGATATGTATCGGGTATTGAAGAAGGAAAAGACATAACTGTTTTCAAGGGGATTCCATATGCCGCCCCTCCTGTGGGCGAGATGCGCTGGAAAGCGCCGCAGCCGGTGATTCCGTGGGACGGTGTCCGCAAGGCTGACGCCTTTGGCAATGCGTGCTCGCAGAATACAAATCTTATTCATCCCTATTATAAACGTGAGTTTAAACTCGACCCGAACCCTATGAGCGAGGACTGTCTCTATCTAAATATATGGACTCCAGCGGTGTCCAAAAATGCGAAACTGCCGGTGATGATGTGGATCCACGGAGGAAGCTTTCGTCAGGGATATGGCAATGAGATAGAATTAAACGGAGAAAAGCTTGCGAAAAGGGGCGTTGTAGTCGTTACGATAAATTACCGGCTCGGGGTTTTCGGCTTTTTGACGCATCCTGAGCTTTCGGCGGAAAACAATGACGGCGTTTCCGGCAACTATGGACTGCTTGACCAGATTGCCGCTCTCAAATGGATAAAAGACAATATCACTGTTTTTGGCGGTGACCCTGACAACGTCACCATTTTCGGTCAGTCTTCGGGGGCTATGTGTGTGCAGGCGCTGTCTGTGTCACCTGTGACAAAAGGGCTTTTTTCAAAAGCGATCATGCAGAGCGGCGGCGGCATCCACATGATGGAATATCCAAAACTTAAGGATGCTGAAAAACAAGGGGTTGAATTTGCTGAGAAATTACAAAAGCACTCATTGCGGGAACTCAGAAATACATCCGCCGAGGAGCTTGTTTCGGCGGCATCCGGTTTTTCGCCTGATCCTACCGCATTCCGGCTCAATACAGACGGAGCGGTATTGCCCGAAGATGTTTCTGAAGCTATATACCACGGCCATCAGCACAACATTCCTATCATTATAGGGTCGACTGCCGATGAAATGAGAATGGTGTTCAAAAACATGCCGGAAGAAATTTTTCGCAGGAATATGATGTATTATGGCAAATATGCAGACAAATTTGTAAATATGTTTTATACTGATAACAAACTAACAGACATAGATAATTATATGGCGTATCACATCGCCGGCGCCGCTTTGGCGCTTGCGCAGATACAAAACCGTCAAAAGGGCAGAAAGCCGCTCTATCTTTACTTCTTCAACAGGCGGCTGCCGGGCGACGACAGCGGGGCTTTTCACAACTGCGAATTATGGTATGTCTTTGAGACGCTGGATAAATGCTGGAGGCCGTTTGAGAAAGCAGATTATGAGCTGTCTGGCGCAGTGGCTGGATATTGGACTAGTTTTGCCAAAACGGGCGATCCAAACGGCGATGGGCTGCCGGAATGGTCGCCTTACACAAACGAGGCCCCTTACGCTATGGGCTTTTGCGATAAATCGGAAATGATAAAGCAGGCTGACCCAAGGGTTCAGTTTATAAGTGATTTTTTTCTTGGCAGGTTAATTTAAACGGATGGTGAGTGCATGAACCAGAGAGAGCAGCAAAGGGTAAACCGTGAAAAACAGATACGTGAATGCTGTTTGGATCTGTTTATAAGTCATGGTTATGCCGCTGCCGGTATCAGAGATATTGCGAAAAAGCTGAATATTGCGACCGGCGTGTTTTTTAATTATTTTGAATCAAAAGAAAAAGTCTATTTTGAACTTATTAAAGAAGGGGCGGACAGTCAGAAATTCATAAAACAGATGCTGTCTGTAAATGAAAACCCGATTCAGACGCTCAGAGATGTTGCGGATAAGGTGCTGTGCGTTTTTGGGGAAAACGGGCGCAGTCTCAAGCTTTTTGTCCTTATGATGCAGGCATACTGGTCAAACGCAACGCCTGAGGTCATAAAAAGCCTTTTGAAAGACTATGACCTGATAACTCCGACTGTGAGCCTCATTTCAGCGGGACAGGAAACGGGGCAGATAAGAGAAGGAGAGCCGAAGGCGCTTTCCGCGGCGTTTTGGAGCGCACTGCAGGGGCTGGCGCTGAACAAATCGATTTCTCCTGATCTTCCGTTTCCGAAAAGCGACTGGATAGTTGCGATATTAAAGCCTTGAGGCGGGCGATTTTTCATGTGAATGATTCAAGTAAGAAATGGGGGACTGATTATGCCGAAAGATAAGAGACTGTCTGAAATAATTGCCGATGATATACTTGCAATGGTGACGATCGATAAAAAGTTTATGCCGGGGGACAAGCTTCCCAATGAAAACGATTTGGCGGCGGAGCTGAACATTAGCAGGATAACGCTTAGGGAAGCAATCAGGATTCTTGCGACAAACGGCATATTGGAAATAAAACGGGGCAGAGGCACGTTCGTATCAGAAAATATCGATTTTGACGCCGTCAACACATTCCTTCCGCTGTCAAATATTAAAGCGGCGGCAAAAGATCTCTATGAGATGCGCCTTATTTTCGAGCCTGAGGCGGCTTATTACGCGGCGCTTCGCGCGACAGACAGCGAACTTGACAAGATTTTGGATTATGGTCGATTGATTGAAAGCAAGATACTTAAAAACGAGGACAGGACGGAAGTTGAAAAAAAGTTTCATATATCTATATCGAAAGCGACGCATAATGAATTTATGAACAAGCTCATGCCTGTATTATATCAGGCGATAGATAGAGGGGTCGCCTTGTCGGCAAACAAGGAACTCGCCGTAAAGGATACGCTTACCGACCATAGGATGATAATGGATTTTATGAAAGACAGGGACGCTGAGGGCGCAAGGAACGCCATGAAAATACACATCCTGCACGCGATGAAGGAATTAGATATAAAGTAGAAAAAGCATTGAAAAATTCAATGCTTTTTATTTTATCTATAGACATAAGACAACGTTAGAGTTATAATACAACTATCATACGATAAAGGAGATAACGATGATGAGAAGTGACAGAATCACAAAGGGCGTTGACGCTGCGCCGCAGAGAGCCTTGCTGTACGCATTGGGATTGACGGATGAGGAGATTGGAAAGCCGCTTATAGGCATTGTCAGTTCACAAAATGATATTGTTCCGGGACATATGAATATTGACAAAGTGGTAGAAGCGGTCAAAAAAGGCGTTTCCTTTGCTGGGGGCATACCGATCGTTTTTCCAGCCATCGCCGTTTGCGACGGGATAGCTATGGGACACGAGGGGATGAAATATTCGCTGGTAACAAGAGAGCTTATTGCTGATTCCACAGAGGCAATGGCGACAGCTCATCCGTTTGACGGACTTGTTATGGTTCCAAACTGCGACAAGAATGTGCCGGGCTTGCTGATGGCGGCGGCAAGGGTCAATATACCGACAATTTTTGTAAGCGGAGGGCCGATGCTTGCGGGAAGAAACAGCGGGAGCAGAATCAGCTATTCAACGGTTTCAGAGGCCGTCAGCAGATTCAATATCGGGGAAATCGGTGAAGCCGAGTTGAAAAAATGCGAGCAGAAAGCATGTCCCACCTGCGGTTCATGTTCCGGCATGTTTACTGCAAACAGTATGAACTGTCTGACAGAAGTGTTGGGAATGGGGCTTCCGGGGAACGGCACGATCCCCGCGGTTTATTCTGAAAGGTTGAGGCTTGCGAAAAGCGCCGGAATGAAGATCATAGAGCTTGTCAAAAAAGACATAAAACCACTTGACATAATGACTGAAAAGTCCTTTATGAATGCTTTGACTATTGACATGGCACTTGGTTGCAGCACCAACAGCGCACTGCATCTGCCCGCAATCGCTCACGAATGCGGTTTTGAGCTTAAACTTAGCCTTATCAACGAAATATCGGAAAAGACGCCAAACCTGTGCCATCTGGCTCCGGCGGGGGATCATTTCATTGAAGACCTGAACGAGGCAGGCGGTATTTCCGCGGTTATGAATGAAATAAGCAAGCTCGGTCTTATGCATAAAGACGCGCTGACATGCACAGGAAAAACGCTGGGCGAAAATTTCGAAGGATGCGAAATATATAATAGAGATGTGATAAAGACTGTCGACGCTCCATACAGCAAAACAGGCGGAATGGCTGTGCTTTATGGCAATCTCGCGCCGGACGGATGCGTTGTGAAGCGCTCGGCGGTTTCAGATGAAATGATGGTTCATAAGGGGAAGGCGAGAGTGTTCGACTGTGAGGAAGACGCTTTGAAATCGATATACGCCGGAAAAATAGTCAGCGGAGATGTTGTAATAATCAGGTATGAAGGCCCTAAAGGCGGACCCGGTATGCGTGAAATGCTTAATCCGACTTCCGCAATCATGGGAAGCGGCTTGGGAAATAGTGTCGCCCTGATCACCGACGGAAGATTTTCCGGCGCGACAAGAGGAGCCGCGATTGGACACGTATCGCCGGAAGCAGCTGTCGGCGGAAATATTGCGCTTATCAGGGATGGCGACGAGATAGAGATCGATATC
>JAUZPM010000097.1 GCA_030705925.1 Bacillota bacterium | reverse complement strand
TTGTGGTAAAAACTTTATATACACACCGCCACGCCCACCTATCCGCCCCACATAAATTGATATCTTTTGGTTAGCGAAATCAAGCGACAGCACCTGCTGAAGCAGCAGAATAGCAAGATTTACAGCTGTGGTAAAAAGCAGGTAATAAAATAACTTTTCGATCGGAACTGCTCCCTCAAAGCCCAGTACATATCCTGCCGTTATCAGAACAAGAACCTGCATGACTGTTGCCGCAAGCATATACAAAGCACCGCACATAAATTTGGCATCGAACAGCTTTCCCGGAAGCATCACGGTTTCAAGGAGCTTAAGCGCTTGCCCCTTGTGCTCCACGTCGCAAAGCCGTGACGCCACAACGGCTGCAATAACTGGCATTATAATAGAATTAAGCAACGGAAATTGGTAAAGACTTAACATCCACCCATGCCGGGTGGCGTTTAAGTTTGTATTCCGGAACACCCACAAAATCCAAATAATCTGAACAAAGATCAAAACGGCGACGATGAGCCATACCTTTCTGCGGCGGATCTTTTGAAATTCCACGGCAAGCGCTTTCATTACAAGCTCACCGCCGTTCCGGTCAGCTCGAGGAAAATATCCTCAAGGCTTTTACGACGCTCCTCAATTCGCACGATACCGATACTTTTTTCATAAAGCCGGTATATATGACCAGCCAGTTCATTGTCGGCAAGCTGCGGCAGCAAAATGTAATCCTCCTGTATCTGACAGGAAACGCCCTGTCCGTCCAGAATTTTGATCGCCGCCTCATTATTCAGAGTCCGGACAGCGATGCTGTGACGGCTTTTTTCATGGAGCGAGGACAGGCTGTCCTGAAAAACAAGTTCTCCGTTGCTGATGATTCCGACATGAGTGGCTATCTGGTCAATTTCGCTTAACAGATGACTTGACACTATCACCGTCATGCCGTACTGTTGCGGCAGGGCGCAGATCAGCTCGCGCATTTCTTGGATACCCGCCGGGTCAAGGCCATTTGTAGGCTCGTCGAGAATCAAAAGCTTCGGATTTCCCAGCAGCGCGCAGGCGAGGCCAAGGCGCTGCTTCATTCCCATTGAATACTGCCCAACCTTTTTCTCCTTCTGATTTTCGAGACGCACGATTTGCAGTACCCTGCCGATGTCCTTGTACGGCACGCCCTTGAGCGTACTGATGATCCGCAGATTTTCCATACCGGTCAGGTGCCCGTAGAAGCTTGGCGATTCTATGAGTGATCCGACGTCTTTAAGGATAGAAAGCCGGTTTCTGCTGTTAACCTCTTTGCTGAGCACGGTAATGGTTCCAGCTGTCGGCTTTGCTAGCCACAGTAACATTTTCATTGTGGTGGACTTGCCCGCGCCGTTTGGCCCGAGAAAACCGTAGACGACGCCCTCCGGCACCTTAAGATCCAAATCTTTAACACGCAGAACCTTACCATACTGTTTGCAAAGTCCGGTTGTTGTAATAATATCAGACATCTTGATGTCCCCCTTTACGCTTGACTGGGAACAGCATAACAAATTATCCTTACATGAGCCTGTACTTAAGCTTACTTTTACCTTAAGCTTGAGGAAAAGTATCCACCTCGTTCCGTAATTGCGTTATAATGATCGTGGTGATTACAATGAACGATATTTTTGACTGTAAGCTGCTGATCGTAGACGACGAGCCAGAGCTGCGCAGAATGGTAAACGAAATATTGCGTCGGGAAGGCTTTATGAAGATCATTTCCGCCGCCGACTGCAAAGAGGCACGTCAGTTTTTTGCTCACGAGAAGCCGGACGCCGTGATTCTGGATGTTTCTCTGCCGGACGGAGACGGCTTTTCACTGATGCGCGAATTCCGGGCAGCGCTTGCTGTACCGGTTCTATTTCTTTCAGCGCGTGATGAGGATGAAAACCGTCTGCTCGGTTTAGGACTTGGCGCGGACGATTATATTACTAAGCCGTTTTTACCCCGCGAACTGACTCTTAGGCTCCGTGCGGTGTTAAGCCGCGCCTATTTCCCGACTATTCTCATGCGAACGGAAAAGCCGATTTTCCACCTGGGCGAAACGGAGGTAGACTTAAACAGCGGCACGGTCATAACAAAAAACGACCGGCTTACGCTCACCGCCAAGGAATTTACGTTACTTGAAAAGTTGTATGAAAACCGGGGAAATATAGTTACCGGCGACAGTTTATGCCGCGCGGCATGGGGTGACGACCTCTACGGTTATGAAAACACGCTGATGGTTCATATACGCCGTCTGCGTGAAAAGATTGAACCAGAACCATCTTCCCCGCGTTATCTTCTAACAGTGCGGGGACTTGGCTACAAGCTGACGGGGGTGGAAGGTAAATGAAGGGCATTACGAAAATCTTATCCCGTTATGTGCTCTCAGCCGCGGGGGTCACTCTTATCTTGCTTGTCGTCAATTTCGCGGTGCTGGCGATGTGGACTGTTCAGGCGAAACAAATCTCGCAGAAGGATTACAGTGTCTCACAGCTTGCGGACGGCTTGACCAAATCAAACGGCGTTTACACACTTTCAAAATCCGCGCGGGATACGATTGAAAAGCGTTTCCAGTGGGCAATGCTGCTGGATGAAGACGGCAATGTGATATGGAGCGAAAATCTGCCAGACGATTTACCGCTGAGGTACTCTGTTTCGGACGTAGCTGGTTTTACCCGCTGGTATCTGAATGACTATCCGGTATATGTATGGCGGAATCCGTACGGCCTTTTCGTTTTAGGCAGCGCCAAGGGTAGCATGTGGAAGTTTGGCATAGAGCTTCCGCAGAAGGTAATGGAAAACACCCTTGTGTGGATACCGGCGATCTTAATCTTCAACGGTGTCGCTGCCGTGCTGCTCGCGCTGCTGTTCGGCCTGCGCCTGTTCCATTCCCTAAAACCGCTTGCTAAGGGCATAGAGGACATGACCGAGAAACGGCCCGTAGAACTTTCCACCCGCGGCCTTCTAGGCGATCTTGCCGCCGGAATCAACAAAACTTCTGCGCAGTTGATAAAGCAGGAGGCCAATCTCAGCAAGAGAGACAACGCCCGCACAACATGGATTGCCGGTGTGTCCCACGATATCCGCACGCCGCTGTCCATAGTAATGGGCTATGCAAGCCAGCTTGAGGATGACTCTGAATTGCCTCAATCCAAACGGGAACAGGCGGGCATCATCTGCAGACAGAGTGAGCGAATTAAAGCGCTGGTAAGCGATTTGAACCTTGCGTCCAAGCTGGAATACGATATGCAGCCAATCAGAAGGAATGCCATTGCTTTGGCCGCGCTTTTGCGGCAAATGGCTGTAGATTTTTTAAACAGCGGACTTTCCGACAGCTATTTTATTGACGTGATAATCAGAGAAGATGCTCAAAACGCGATGGTCATCGGCGATGAAGAGCTTTTGAGGCGTGCAGTCTCAAATTTGATTGTCAACAGCATTCGGTACAATCCAAACGGCTGCGCTATTAAAGTCACTCTGGATAAAGGCATAGGATGCTCTCTTAGCGTTTCCGACAGCGGTATTGGTTTCACGCAGGAGATGCTTGACGATCTGAATCATCCGAAAAGCTCTGCCTATTTGCAAAACCATGGTCTTGGCCTTACCATTGTCCGGCAAATCATCAAGGCACACAGAGGAACCACAGAGTTTCGTAATCTTCCTGAAGGTGGCTGTACAGTTGAACTATGCCTGCCCGTAAGCACGGTGGAGGATAATTGATTAACCATTGATTTTACTGGATTTTTTGAATAAATGCTGTAAGGACACTCGATTTTTTATGTATCTTTACCGCAATCTGCGATTTGGAGCAGCTGACGCCTGCTCCTTTTGTTTTTTAATCACAGCTTTTGGCACCAGCAGAAATAAAACTTTAAAGCCCAAAAGGATAATTGAAGCAGACATATTTTCAGACATTAATCTTGGTGTTGCCTTTGCCGTATGCAACTATTTTAGCTCCATTTCAGAGACATGATCATAGAAACAATCCCAACTATGACAAATACAATTCGCCCGGCTATAAAAGCAGCAATGAATAACACAAGCTTTATGGGCATTGTAATTAATTGAAATCTTATACAATAATGATAAAGTTTTTCATATAAAAAATCGATAAACAATATATTATGTTATTGATTTGCATATGCACTTTTTTACATAATATTACTAATACTAAATATCATATTGCTTGATACTACTAAATATCAATTATAATGAAACGTAAAAGTAACATACCTTGGAGTGAAGAGTAATGGATAATATAAATATCCTGTTATGCGGATTTTTATTCACGCTCGCAATCTTAATGGTGTTTTTGACAATATACAGTGCAATAACTGAAAAGACAATACTTTCAGCAACTTTTTCATGCCTCTGTGCGGCAATATCAGTATATATTGTTGGCTATGGAATGGAACTTTACAGTAAAAATCTCGAACGAATGATGTTTTGGAATGGTTTTCAGTATATTGGCATACCTTTTATACCAGCACTATGGTTATTAATCGCGGTTCAATTTTATAATAGAGGAAAACATGTAAAAACGTCTATTGTATTAGCTATAATTTCAATTCCTATTTTAACAGTAATAATGAGGTTAACAAACGAGTGGCATTATTTATTTTACGCTAAATATTATATTATGGAAAATGGTTTCTTCCCTATTCTTAAACTTATAAAAGGTCCGTGGTATATCGCTCATTCTATTTATTCAATTTTTTGCACGTCATATTCAAGTTTCTTATATCTAGTTTTATGCAAAAAGGCGTCCGGCTATATAAAAAGACAGAGTATGGCTATGATTGCTGCCTCGACACTGCCGGTAATTGCTTTTTTTCTTGACATTTTAAACATGCAGCCATATGGGTTAGATTACGTTCCATTTACAGTTGTGGTTTCGAGTCTCCTTTTTTTAAATATACTTTTCAGCCATCGATTTTTTAATTTAAAACCACTTGCCCGCGATAAAGTTTTTGAATGTACGAACGATGGAATAATAATTTTAGACACAGAAAATACCGTTGTTGATTTTAATTTTGCAGCTGAAAGCATTATCCCGGATTTAAAGAATGATATTCTTTATCAGGATATCAGAAATGTTATAAAGGACAGTCAGCTTGTAGGCGCAATTCTTTATCCTACAGATAACCAGCTTGAAATAAATCGCGGCGGAATTACTCGATTTTATCATATGAAAACAGCAGCTGTTACCGATAAAAATAATATAACTATCGGAAGTATCATAACGATAACCGACGTTACAAATTATGTTGATATTGTGAAACGCCTTGATTTTTTAGCTTCACATGACGATCTTACTGGCTTGTATAACAGACGGTATTTTATCGAATGGAGTGAGAACGCTCTTAAATCTGCATTATCACAAAATCAGCAGGTTTCCTTAGTAATGTTGGATCTTGATAATTTTAAAAATATTAATGATACTTATGGACATCAGGCAGGAGATATAACTCTTAAAACAGTCTCCGGGATCTGCTCAGGATTTGTCGACAATATTGGACTTTTGGGAAGGTTTGGCGGAGAAGAATTTGTAATTTTCCTTCCTCAAAAAAATATTGAGGAGGCGGCAGAGATTGCAGAAGAAATGCGAAGAAATATAGAGTCATGTGAAATAAAATATGGCAATACAATAATAAAAGTTACTTCCAGCTTCGGTATTTCCGGAGGGACGATGGATTCTATTAATAAATATCTTACAAATGCGGACAGGGCGCTATATGAAGCGAAAGCAGCAGGACGAAATTGTATAAAGATTATTAAGTAAAATATCCCGGTAAAAGGCCGGGATATTTTTAAAATGCGGCTTATATATCTTTTAGTTGCATGCGTTGTGTTATGTGGTATAATAGAAAAAATGAATAGGATGGTGTAAATAGAACGTGAAAAAACATTTTATTGATTTCAACGAAATGAGTATATCAGAGTGGAATAGGATGTATGCTCTTTGTGAAGATATTATTGAACATAGTGAAAGATATAAGCGTGTGTGCGAGGGAAAAATCCTAGCCACACCTTTTTTTGAGCCAAGCACGAGAACGTTTTTCTCTTTTCAGTCAGCTATGATAAGGCTGGGCGGGAATTATATCGAATTTTCAGATTATAACACTTCCTCTGTTTCAAAAGGTGAAAATTTAAAAGATACAATAAAAACCATTGCAAACTATGCTGATATAATTGCTATGCGCCATCCGGTTGAAGGGGCGGCCTTTGCAGCTGGACTTTATTCTAAAATCCCGGTTATAAACGCTGGGGACGGCGGTCATCTGCATCCAACACAGACGCTGACAGATCTTGTAACCATACGCCGTGAAAAAGGGGCTTTGAATGGGTTTAAAATCGGAGTATGCGGGGACCTTTTAAACGGAAGGACAGTGCATTCGCTGCTTAAAGCTTT
>JAUZPM010000096.1 GCA_030705925.1 Bacillota bacterium | reverse complement strand
TCACGACTCACATTCATGCTTTTCTCTGCACTCACTGACACACACCTCACGATTTGTTTGGGATGTTATGATGACCTATGCCAGTCAGTTTAGCAGACGGATGTTAATTGGATGTAAATGGTATGTTAAGAAGTGTGAATTACGTGTTTTTTCTGATAAATGTTGTTAATACTCTTTTACTATTTTATATACAAGTCCTATTTGTTTTAATCATTTCATATAAAAAAGAGACAAATCTGTGATTAGATTTGTCTCTTTCGATTATCTGTAATAAGATACTGTGCCGTCATGAATAGCTTGTGCAGCTTTATCTTTATAAACCGCTTGCTTCAATTTACTTGCATCTGATGCATTAGTGATAAAGGCAGTTTCAACTAAAACACTCGGCATTTTAGAATATTTAATAACATAGAAAGCGGCTGTTTTTACTCCCCGGTCTCTCGTTCCAAGATTAGCCGCTAACTTTGGTTGAATTTGTTCAGCCAGTCTCTTGCTATTTGCAGCTTGATATGTTGTATCGTAGTACGTCTCACTTCCATTTGGTGATGAGCTATCATTAGCATTTGCATGTATACTGAGAAATAAATCTGCTTGTGCAGAAGCTGCTTTATTTACTCTCTCCTGTAAAGAATAAAAAGTATCATTAGATCTTGACAGTACTGGAAGAGCACCTGAAGTATTTAGCTTTGTATTGACTCTTTTCGCTATATCAAGGTTGACTTCTTTCTCAAGGAGTCCATTGCCGATTGCTCCTGAATCTTGATCACCGTGACCCGGATCAATAAAGATTGTTTCACCTACAACTGGATTCTTTAGCTGATTAGCAACCTTTGTGCTTACGGCAGGAGTGTTTCCGATAATCATAAAGTTTGACATGTTTTTACTTCCAATAATTTTACGGGCTCCTGTAGATAAATTTTCACCATTTGTAAGAATAAGAGATTGCTTCTTCTTAGCTGCCAGTGTAGCTCCTGCAATAGAGTCAGGGTAGCTGAATCCATTGCTTACATATACGGTGCTTGTTGATAAATTAAGTTTTTGTACGATATTTGCAGCAAGCTCATATCTGTTTGAACCGCTAATTCTTGTAGGAGAAGGTAACTTGTTGTATACCGTATTGCTGATACTTCCAGTGCCTCCTACAACAACGGTACTCGAAATTCCCTTATCTTTTATCACAGACGTAGTCGCACTATTTATAGATGTTTTATTTGTAAAAAGAATTGGATACCCGTTTTTCGCTGCATAAGGAATGACGGCCGGAGCGTCTGCATATAAGAAGCCGTTCAAAATAACAGCTTTTGAAGTCGCACCCATCGCTTTTGCCACCCGTGCAGCCGTATCATAACGGTTGCTTCCTGCAATTCGTTTAATACTTATCCCCAAGCTTTTAATCTGGTTAGCAGTGTTAGAAGAAACAGCAGGTGTTCCGCCTACAATAATTACATTTTTAGTCTGCATCTCTTTCAATCTTGTTTTCGTTTCATATGAAAGCTTATCAGAATTAGTGTAAAGCAATGGCGCATTCTTCTGGTAAGCAAGGGGTGCTGCTGAAATAGCATCTGCATAGGAACTCCCACCAACAATTACAGCTGTACTTGCTGTTGAATACATTTGCTTTGATATTTGTACAGCAGTGCCGTATCTATTGCTTCCCCCGACTCTTTTCACTGAATTATCGGCCAAAGCTGTTGGCACAAAAAGTATGAGCCCCAGAAAACACATTGTTAGGACTTTTATATAAGAACGCAATTGATTTCCTCCTTAAATGGCGTTATATCCTAAAATAATCAATAACTTGTCAGAGTTGTACCTGGATAGTAAAATTTCAAAATTGAACTATATGAATCTCCAGCTTCTGCTCTTGCTTTTGCTCCATATTGACTCATTCCGATCCCGTGACCATATCCTTTACCGCTGATTGTGTACTTTGAAGTATCTTTTTTTACAGTCACATAAGTACTTTTAAATACAGTCGCTCCAATCATTGTTCTTAACTCACTTGTTGGTACACTAATGGTTGTAATTTTGCTCAAGTTATAGGAGCCAGTACTGCTTTTAACAAAATACTTCACTTTCATCGATGCTGTTTTTGCACGCTGCCCTTGTGTCGTTCCACTAAAGCTTAAATCGTCAATACTTGCAATTTTGACAGAATCAGCGCTTGTTTCTTTATTTTTCAAGATCCAGTTCTTAACTCCGGAAAGTCTTGCAGAATCAGTTTCAGTCGCTGAAGACCACCAAGAAGAAGGCTTCGTTAAGTCCAAAGATTTCGTATCTAGCTGTTGTTTTGACAAAGTAAGCGTCCAGCCTATTTGAGGATCCTTTGTATCTTTTTTTGCAATCAAGTAAGGTACACTTGACGACCACACTTCATTACTAGCTTCTGTGTAACCACCATTACTGGAAGAATAAGCTGCAGTTATAAGAGATCCATTATATTTCAGAACTTTCCCCTTCGTTTGCTCTACCGCTTTATTGGTATTCGAATTCCAACTGTAGCCACCATAAACTTGAAAAGCGGTTGTATCAGGTACAGTAGTTCCTGTTTTTGTTATTGAGTAGGTTCTTGCAGCGACAGTCTGTGCTTTAAGAGCCTCAAGTGACCAGCTAGCAGGCATTTCATTCGGAATTACTCCTTTTAAGTAATCCTCAAATGGAATATTCTCATTTACCGGTCGGATATATTTAGTAGACTCAATAGAGAAATTAACCGTGCCAAGATACTGCTTTCCATCAAGACTAATTCTGTTTGAAGTAGAATAGTTTTCTGGTTTAATTCTTAGGGAGTTTCCGTAAGTTTTGATGTTTTCAAGGTTTAATTTTCCGCTGTTGATTTTTAGATTATAGGTGCTACCGTCAGCTAAATAAAATTCATCAGCAAGTGAATTCTCAACTTCAGCAGAAATTGAACTGGTACTTCCAATAAAGTCGTATGCATATGTGGCTTTATCTTTCGTTATACTTTTAGCCGCAGCCGGAACGCTATCTTGTTTAACAAATAAAATTTGGCTGTTTTTCTTCGAGGCAAGCGAAGCGCCTATCAGTACGTCTGCATATTTTGTCCCGTTCGTCATTACGACTTTATCAGCCTTCAACTTTAGTTGCTTAATTATATTTGCCGTAAGTTCATATCTGGTTGATCCAGGAATCCTTTGCACAGTTGAAGTTTTTTTAATTTGGTTTTCTACACTATCACTGACGCTAAATGAACTGCCTATAATGATGACTTGTTTTGGCAAATCATAATCCGGAAGCTTGTCTTTCTCTGTAAGCAAAATAGGGTATCCGTGTGCTGCTGCATATGGAGCAATGGCTAAAGCGTCTTGAAATACTCTTCCGGTTACAACGATCGCTTTATCATAGCTGCCCATTTGCTTTGCAATATTTTCTGATAAGACATATCTATTTTTTCCGCTTATCCTTTTCACAGCGCCATATGATTTCAGCTTGTTTTCTACGTCTTTTGAAATGCTTCGCGCTCCCCCAATGATTAAAATATTATCAGGGTTAAACTTAGCAATTTGTCTTTCAGTAGTTTTTGTTAACGTGTCAGGCTGAGTAAATAAAACTGGTGCGTTCAGTTTTTTCGCCAATGGAATAACAGGCAATGCATCAATAAAAATATCTCGGTTCACCAATATCACTGTATTAGGATTTTTCCACTGGCTGTTGGATGCAAGAGTCGCAGTTTCGTATCGTGAAGCGCCTGCAAAACGATCCGTAACAGCAACATTATCTCCAGTTACTTTATAAAATCCTGTTGGCGATAGACTGATGCTAGATTTATTTCCAATATAATTTGACAATTTAACTGAGATGTTTGAGTCTGCTGCAAAAGAAACTGATGGAATCAATAATAAGATTGCAGCAAGTGAACACACTATCAATTGTTTGCAAGATTTCAAAATTTCAGGTTCCTCCCTATATCTTAGTTGGCACGTTCAATATCTTTTAACAGAAGCTGACCCTCATCATTTTTTTCATATGTAATCGTGACCTTATCTCCACTGTTAAACTTATCAAGATCACTTGTCGATTCTTCAGTGATATCAAGACTAACCGGCTCATTATCTACTGTTACTTCTATTGTATGAGTATCAGCTAACCCTACATAAGTACCTTCTTTTGTTTCAATGTTACTGTCTGGCGATACATCTTCACCTTGACTCTTTTGACTATTAACCCCGCAACCCGAAAGAAGCAATATAAAGAACAGTAAAGCAATAAATTTTTTCATTTTTTTCACCTCATTATATTTTATCGTCAACCTATTTTATATTTTAAAGAAAAATTAAGAAACAATGAAACTTTTTTTTATAAAAAACGACTATTTTAGGATTTCATTCTTGTATTAAATAGAGTTGTATTTATTGGAAATTTAACTCATAATGAAAGTAATTTAACAGACGAGGTGCAAAGGATGAGAAACGAACGCAGAAAAAAGAAAAAAACTTTATTACTGACAATTTTAACGATAATCGGACTTCTTGTACTCGGAACTGGCGGCTATGCATACTACTTATGGCATAAAGCAGCTTCAACCGTGGCAAGTATTCATGAAAGCATTGATAAATCTAAAAAGAGGGATAAAGAGGTCAGTATCAATAAAAAAGATCCTTTTTCCGTCTTAATCATGGGTGTGGATGAACGCGACGGCGATAAGGGCCGTGCCGATACGCTCATTTATATGACCGTTAACCCAAAAACGAATACAACCGACATGGTCAGCATTCCGCGTGACACGTATACAAAAATTATCGGAAAAGGCACAATGGATAAAATCAACCATTCATACGCTTTCGGCGGCACGCAGATGACGGTAGACACTGTTGAGAACTTCCTCGATGTTCCGGTTGATTATTTTGTGAAAGTGAACATGGAAAGCTTTAGAGACGTTGTTGATACACTTGGCGGCATTACAGTTAACAGCACATTCGCGTTCAGTTATGACGGTTATTCGTTCGGCAAAGGAGAAATCACGCTGAACGGAAAAGAAGCGCTCGCTTATACCCGGATGAGAAAAGAAGATCCGAGAGGCGACTTCGGACGCCAGGACCGCCAGCGCCAAGTCATCCAAGGTATTATTAATAAAGGCGCTAATATTTCTTCCATCACGAAATTCGGAGATATGTTTAAAGTTGTTGAAGATAATGTGAAAACGAACTTGACCTTCGATAACATGTGGGATATCCAGTCCGATTACAAAGGTGCGCGGAAACATATTAAACAGCACGAACTAAAAGGTACAGGCACGAAAATCAATGGAATTTACTACTACCAAGCTGATGAAAGCGCCCTTTCCGATATTACAAAAGAGCTGAAGGAAAGCCTCGAAAAGTAAAACAAAAAGAAGCTTCGCACAATGTGCAAAGCTTCTTTTTTATTTGCCTGTAAATGAATCCGGTTGTTCTTTCCGGTACCCGTAATGAAACAGCAATTCTTCCACAATCCGGCGGGAAGCCTCTCCATCTCCATACGGATTAGAAGCCTGGGACATTTTCTTGTACTCATCAGGATCAGTTAACAGCTGTTTTGCCAGCTGATAAATGTTTTCCTCATCCGTCCCTGCAAGTTTCAGCGTTCCCGCTTCCACTCCTTCAGGCCGTTCCGTCGTATCACGCAGAACAAGAACCGGTTTCCCGAGAGATGGGGCTTCCTCCTGCACGCCGCCCGAATCGGTCAATATAAAATGCGATTTCGCTGCAAAGTTATGGAAATCGATCACCTCTAAAGGTTCAATCAGATGCACTCTGTCAGAATCACCAAAATGCTTATGAGCCGCTTCCCGGACAACAGGATTCAGGTGCACAGGGTAAACGACTTGTACATCTTCAAATTCCGCTACAATTCTGCGGATAGCCTTGAACATATTTTCCATTGGCTCACCCAAATTCTCCCGGCGGTGAGCGGTCAAGAGAATCATTTTATCCTCACCCACCTGATCGAGAACAGGATGTGAGTAACCATCCCTAACCGTTGTGTTGAGTGCGTCAATCGCTGTATTGCCCGTTACAAAAATAGAGTCGGCCTTTTTGTTTTCTTTTAATAAATTGTCTTTCGCCTGGCCTGTCGGAGCAAAATGCAAATCAGCAATCGCCCCTGTCATCTGTCGATTGAGCTCTTCCGGAAACGGGGAATACTTATTCCCTGTACGGAGCCCCGCCTCCACATGACCGACAGCAATTTGATGGTAAAAAGCGGCTAGGCTTCCGGCAAACGTCGTCGTCGTATCACCATGGACAAGCACAATATCGGGTTTGATATCTTTAAACAACTCATCCAATCTTACAAGTGCGTTAGACGTAATCTCTGCCAGTGTCTGCCGCTCCTTCATAATGTTCAAATCGAAGTCAGGCTTGATGTGAAACGCATCTAACACCTGATCGAGCATCTGTCTGTGCTGTGCAGTTACCGTTACATAGGAATCTATTTCAGGATATTTTTTCAATTCAAGCACAAGCGGTGCCATCTTGATCGCTTCAGGCCTGGT
>JAUZPM010000095.1 GCA_030705925.1 Bacillota bacterium | reverse complement strand
CGTTGATCTCATCCTCCAAAAGTCCGTGTCCCTCTATTAACAGCTGGGTGTCGAATCTGTAATCGAGCATAATCAATCTCCTTTATTTTGTAATGACGGCGCATCTTGAATAATTATACCACTTAATCTAAAATTATCTATATTTTTTTTGTCGTCTTTATTAGGAATCAAGTTGCCCGATATTGCCAAAAATGATATAATGAAACCGACTTTTTTGGTGATAGGTGGTATTAATGGTTCAAAAAGTGGTCTCGGTGAATCTTGAATATGGCTGTCCGACTGTTGCCGAGGCTTTGCAGAAAATGCGAAACACCCTTTCGACGCTGAAAGGGCAGGGGTGCCGAGCAGTAATACTGATACACGGCTATGGCTCGACCGGAGCCGGAGGCGGCATACGCGACGGTGTAAGAAAGTGCCTGTCAGAGCCGTCTCTGCGCGGGATCGTGAGGTCGTTTTTCGGCGGCGAGCAGTGGGAGATATACAAAAGGGAAGCTTTTGCGGTCTGCAAAACGCTGAAGGATTACGAGAGGACGGCCGCCGGCAACAGCGGCGTGACTGTGGTCATACTGAAATGATTTTAAATAAACACAAAAAACAAAATCACGGACACTCAGCTTAAAGGTCTGTGATTTGCAAAGACGGTTATAAAAGCCCGGACTTTTAAATAGTCCGGGCTGTATATATTTAATATTTGCCGAAGCCGGCGCCAGTCAAAACGGGATCATGTTTTGATTTTTTATTAGGTTTTGCATCTTTATCATGCGGCGGTTTTGGTGAAACCTCGTCTGGTGCTTTGCCTTTTAGCTTGAAGGTATTGACCTGCTGTTTGAGCATTTCCGCCTGACCGGACAGCTCTTCGCTTGCGGCGGCGCTCTCCTCGGATACGGCTGAATTGGACTCAACAACGGACGATACCTGAACGATGCCCTGGTTTACCTGTGAAAGCCCGAGAGCCTGCTCGTTTGATGCTGTGGCGATGGAATCGATAAGCGTTGTTGCGGTTTCGATTTTTTTAGCAATCGAGCTGAGCATTTCAGCCGTTTCATTTGTAGTCCCCGCTCCGTATTCTGCGTTTTTGATAGAACCGGCGATCATGGACTCGGTTTCTTTCGCCGCTTTTGCGGAGCGGTCAGCAAGGTCTCTTATCTCGTCGGCGATAACTGCAAAGCCCTTGCCTTGCACGCCTGCCCTGGCTGCCTCAACTGCCGCATTCAGTGCGAGGATATTGGTTTGCATAGCTATATCATCAATGGTTTTGATTATTTTGGTGATGCTCTTAGAAGAATCCGAGATCTTTGTCATTGCATCTAGCAGTGTATCCATGCTTGATTTGCATCTGTTGGCGTTCTCGCGGATGTCGTCTACAAGCCTGTTTGCCTCTTTGGCGTCGTGCGAGTTGCTTTCAGTCTGAGACGTTATCTCTTCAACGGAGGCGGTAAGCTCTTCAAGCGAGCTTGCCGACTCGGAGGCTTCTTTTGCAAGGGTGACACTGGATACAGATACTTGCTTAGCTCCGGTTGCGACCTGGTCTGCCGCAGAGTTTATGTTAGACAATACGTTATTGAGGTTTTCGACCATGTGATTTATAGCCGCGATCAGCAAAGCCTCTTCTCTGAATTTAGGTTTATTGTTTAAGCCAAGGCTCAAATCTCCGTTTGATATACGTTCGGTAACGCCGATCATCTCTTTATAAGGCTTGCTTATCATATATGCTAAAAAGATAGAAAGAACGATACTTACAATAATAAAGAATATTACGTATAGATTAATACTTTTTGTAAGGCTGCTGCTGGACGCATATACCTCGTTTATAGGAACGGGAAGGGCGAGAGAAAAATCCGTCCCGTCGACCGGGTGGTAACTTACCAGCTTTGTTTCATTAGCATAGGAATACTGCCCGATCCCTGTTGCTCTTTCGGTCATTTTCTTCTCGATGTCGGCAAGCCCCTGAAAAGCTGGATCGGTTTTCGCTTTTTCAATATTATTATCGTGGTTGGTGACATTGTCTTTATTGCTGTGCGCAACGGTCATACCCTTGCCGTTGATCATAAACGCTTTGCCCGTTTTGCCGTAAGTGACGGTCGAAATAAGGCTGCTGAGCTCGTTTCCGTCACGGCATGCGACGATCAACCCGGTGACCTCTCCGGTTGGCTTTTTGATCGGGGCGGCAATAAAGAGGTCGAGACCGCCGGTATCTTTATTGTCAGTAGGGTCGGATATGGCATAGTCGCCCTTGATCGCAGTTTTGAAATAGTCACTGTCCCCGATGCTTATGTTTTTTCCTTTAGCAGAATAGCCGTTTCCGTTTTTATCTGTCACATAGACATCTCGGTTTCCCATAACTACAGAGAAGTCTTTAAGTTCATTTGTTATTGCTTCTTTATTTCCAACAATATCTGTGAACAAGTCCTCTGTCGCAAGGATGTGAAGCTCTTTATAATAGCTGTTTAGGGTTTGGGTTAGACCGACTGCCGCCTGATTTGTAAAATTGCTCATTGCCTCAGTCGCTGCTGAATGGAGTGCCTTGTTTGAACGGTTGATCGCAATATCGGTAATAATTGCGCAAAGCCCGACTGTAAGTATGAGCATGCAAGCTGATATTGCGGCCATAAGGCTGATATATCTCTTTTTTGGTTTATTTGCCTTCTTTTTCATTCCTACCCCTCCAACTTTTGTTTAATATGACTATCGATTAAAATTAACATAAAAGTAAGAGTTATATAAAAAATATTCAAAAAAAGTATAATTTATTTGTAAAAAGACAAGCTTTACATGATTTTATGCAAAGCCTGTCTTTGATGTATCAGGATAGTTTAATTAATATTTTCCAAAACCGGTTTTAGACAAAAAGATTTCACGTGGGGCTTCTTTTTCCTTATTTTTGCTTACTGGTTCCTGCGGTTTGTCTTCCGCTGGCGCGCCTTCCGCTGACGTTCTGCCTCTCAGCTTGAAGGTGTCGACCTGCTGTTTGAGCATTTCCGCCTGGCCGGACAGCTCTTCGCTTGCGGCGGCGCTCTCCTCAGAAGCGGCGGAGTTGGACTGGACGACGGAGGATACCTGAATGATGCCCTGATTTACCTGAGAAAGCCCGAGTGCCTGCTCGTTTGACGCTGTTGAGATGGATTCTATAAGCGCTGCCGCCGACGTTATCTTTTCAACGATGGTGTCTAGCTCATGTGCGGTTTCGTTCGTTGCTGCTTCGCCGCTTCCTATGTTGTTTATCGAATTTTCGACAAGCACGCTTGTTTCTTTTGCGGCTTTTGCCGAACGGTTTGCAAGCTCTCTTATCTCGTCCGCTACAACCCCAAAGCCCTTGCCGGATTCGCCCGCTTTTGCTGCTTCTACCGCTGCGTTAAGAGAGAGCATGTTCGTCTGCATAGCGATTTCGTTGATGCTTTTTGCAATTTTAGTGATGCTTTTTGACGATGCAGATATTTTCGACATAGCTTCAAGAAGCGTTTTCATGCTCGATTTGCAGATTTCGGCGCTTTTTGTGATTTCAACGGTAAGCTTGTTCGTCTCTTTTGCATCCTCGGCGTTTCTTACGGTCTGCGATGTTATCTCCTCGATAGACGCCGTAAGCTCTTCAACTGAGCTCGCCTGTTCTGAGGCACCCTGTGAAAGGGAAATGCTTGAGCTTGATATATGCTTTGAACCGGATGCAACCTGATCTGCGGCGGCGTCTATGTTAGAAAGTACGATATTCAGGTTTTCAACCATATTGTTTATCGATGTAACCAGTGCGACTTCCTCTTTGAAAAAGGGTTTGTGGTTGAGGCCAGTGGTCAAATCTCCGGCGGCTACATTTGCCGTGACAGCGCTCACTTTTTTGTACGGCTGGCTTACCAGATACGCTAAATATATAGAAAGGGCGATGCTTATTGCAAGAAATATCAGAGCAAAAAGGATGATGCTTGCCGCAAGCTTTTTGCTTGCCGAATATACTTCACTTACGGGCGCGGCAAGTGCAAGCGAGAAATTTGTCCCGTCAACAGGATGGAAGCTTACAATGTTTGCTTCATTATTATATTTATACTGCTCCAATCCAGTTTCTTTTGAGACCATCTTTTTTTCAATTTCGGCAAGTTGATGGAGCGATGGGTCGGTTTTAACTTTTTCTAGATCGTTTTCCCGGTTAATGACAAGCTCTTTATTGCTGTGCGCAACAGTAATGCCGTCGCTGTCAATCATGAAAGCCTTGCCTGACTTCCCGTAGGTTACGTTTGCGATCATATTGGAAAGCTCGTTCCCGTCTCGGCAGGCGGCTATCACGCCGACAAGCTCGCCGGAAGAGCTTCTTATCGGGGCGGACAGGTAAAGCTCAAGATTGCCGGTGTCTTTGCCTACAAGCGGATCGGAAATATAATAGCTTCCTGAAATCGCTGACTTGAAATAATCACTGTCCGCAATGTTTACACTGTTGCCCATCATCGAATAGGCATTTCCGTTTTTATCAGACACAATTACATCTGTGTTTCCCATCACTTTTGCGAATTTGATGAGGCGGGCTGTTATTTTGTCTTTGTTTGCAGTGATATTGCTAAACACGTCGTCTGAAGTGAGAATATCGAGTTCTTTATAATACCCTTCGATCGTATTGCCGATATCATTTGCCGCCTGATTCGTAAAATTGCTCATGGAATCACTTGCCGCGTTTTTTAGAGCCTTGTCCGAACGGCTGATAGAAGTGCCGCCAAGACTTGCGCACAGCAACACTATGACTGCTATCATACTTACTGATATTGCGGCCATCAGGCTTACGTATTTCTTTTTAGTTTTTTTACTGATCTTTTTTTTCATTGCGAACCTCCTAATAATGTCATAAAGGCTATCGTAAAAAAACTGTATTACCTTTACAGCATCGCAAAATAATGCTAAAAAAAGCATTATTTTTTAATTTGGCTGGGGCATAAAAAAACGGGCTGTTAAACTTAACAGCTCGTTCTTTTAATGTATCAGGATAGCTTAATCAATATTTTCCAAAGCCGGAATCGGACAATACGATTTCACGCTCAGCTTCTTTTTTCTTCTTTTTAATTATCGGTTTCTGCGATTCGCTGCCCTCATCTGTCACTTTGCCCCTCAGTTTGAAGGTGCTGACCTGCTCTTTGAGCATTTCCGCCTGACTGGACAGTTCTTCGCTTGCGGCGGCGCTCTCCTCAGAAGCGGAAGAGTTGGACTGAACGACGGAGGATACCTGGATGATGCCCTGATTTACCTGAGAAAGCCCGAGAGCCTGCTCGTTTGACGCTGTTGCGATGGAATCAATAAGCGCTGCCGCTGATTTTATTTTTTCAACGATGGCGTTAAGCTCATGGGCGGTTTCGTTAGTAGTATCAGATCCCTTATCGACGTTCTTTATCGAGCCTTCAATCATTGCCGTGGTTTCCTTTGCAGCCTTTGCGGAACGGTTTGCGAGATCTCTTATCTCGTCAGCGACTACTGCGAAGCCTTTGCCGTATTCACCGGCTCTGGCTGCCTCGACTGCCGCGTTGAGCGCGAGAATATTGGTCTGCATAGCTATTTCATCGATAGTTTTGACTATTTTGGAAACGCTCTTGGATGAATCCGATATTTTTGACATCGCATCAAGAAGGGTGTTCATGCTGGTCATGCAGGTTTCTGCATTAACATGTATATCTTCAGCCAAAACGCTTGCCTGTTTTGCGTCTTCAGCGTTTCTTGAGGTCTGTGAAGTTATCTCTTCGATTGATGCAGTAAGCTCTTCAACTGTGCCTGCCTGCTCGGCGGCGCCCTGTGCAAGGGATGTGCTTGAACTTGACACCTGTTTTGAGCCGGATGCGACCTGATCCGCGGCGGCGTTGATGTTCGTCATTACTGTGTTCAGATGGTTTGCCATTTGGTTGAGAGACCTGTACAGCTCCTGCTCCTCACGGCTGCGCGGGGAATGGTTGGTTCTAACGCTGAGATCGCCTTCAGCAATGATTTTTGCCAAAGAGCTTACATTCTTAACGGGTGTGCTTGTTAAATATGCGATATATATCGAGAATGCGCAGCTTAGTATCAGGAAGATAACGATTGCCCAGCCTAGGAACCACGTCAGCTTGTCAACAGCCGAGAATACTTCGCTCTGAGGTGCCGCGAGCGCAAGTGAAAAATCTGTTCCGTCCACCGGGTGATAACCTATGATTTTTGCCACATTATGATATTTATATTTTCCGATGCCTGACTCCCTTGCAACCATCTTCTTTTCAATGTCGACAAGCTGCTGGAGTGACGGGTCGGTTTTGACATTTTCAAAATCGTTATCTCCCTTTACGACAAGCTCTTTATTGCTGTGCGCAACGGTCACACCTTTGCTGTTCAGCATGAACGCTTTGCCGGATTTACCATATGTAATGTTTGCGATCATATTGGAAAGTTCATTTCCATCACGGCAGGCAGTTATAACGCCTATGATCTCTCCTGCATCGTTTTTGAGGGGAGCGGCTATGAAAACTTCGGGATTCCCGGTGGTTTTGCTTACGATCGGGTCGGAGATCGTGTCGTTGCCAAGAACCGCTGATTTGAAATATTCCCTGTCTGATATATTTGTGTTTGCGCCTTCCATTGAATAGGCATTGCCGTTTTTGTCTGCCACGAACATATCCACATGCCCAGCGTCTTTGGCGAATTTGTTCAGGCGAACCAAAATCTTATCTCTGTTTCCTGAGATATTGTCGAACATTTCGTCTGACGCCAGAGCGTCTAATTCTTTATAATAGCCTTTTATTGTCTGACCTATGCCGTCTGCAGAATGTTCCGCCACATCTTGAAGCGCCGTGGTTGCCATATTATTTACTGTCGACGCTGATTGCATGATCGATATGAGTCCAAGACCGACGCAGACTATGAATACATCAAAAACTATACATATCGAGATTCCGGTCATCATGCTTACTAACTTTCGATTTTTTTTAGCGGCTCTT
>JAUZPM010000094.1 GCA_030705925.1 Bacillota bacterium | reverse complement strand
TATTATAACACGAAGCGCATTCATTCTGCTCTGGATTGGCTTAGCCCCGTTCAGTTTGAAATACAAAATTCTTAAATGCTTAACTTTGTGTCTAGTTTTTCTTGACCTTTCCAGAGGTCTTTTTTCTCAATGTCCGTTTTTACTGGTACAGTTCACATTTTCCAGCAGCCCCTTTTTGTTTTAATAAAGATTATACAAAATTTTAGCCGCTTCTGCGCGTGAAATGCTTTCATTTGGCTTAATAGATCCATCTGGATAACCGGCTACAGCTCCCTGTCCTACAAGACTCCTGACAAACGGAAGTGCAAATTTAGGGATATTATCTGTATCAGTAAATGATATGTTTTCGGCATATCCTCGAGGCTGCGTTCGTCCGATAACTGTCATTGCCTCAGCCCTTGTAATAGGAGAATTAGGATCAAAAATTATCTTTCCGCCTTCGATGCCCCTGCCCGTAAAGATTCCGTTGCCATACAACGCCTTAACCTGCGGCAAAGCCCAGGAGGGAACTGATGACAAATCTACATATGGAAGATTAACCGACGAATACTGTGTAACGTCAAGTCCAAGATAATTTGACATTATAACAGCAAACTCCGCTCTCGTTATTTTGCTGTCAGGACGATAGATGCTGCCAGCCTCTGTTTCCTCACCTTTAATAACTGATTTGCCATATAGATAATCTACATACTCTTCAGCCCAATGCCCGTTCATATCAATAAATGGCTTTGGAGCCTGAGATACTATCCCAGCAGGAATAGTCACCGATTTTTTCACTAGGTTCCCATATAAGTCCTGCGCGTATATACTTACAATACGATCGTTGGAACTTGCAGACAAATCTATAGATAGAGCCCCGCTGTTTTCATCATAATCATACTGTATTTCAGCATTTTCACATTTAACGGTCAAGTTTTTAGAAAGCACACTGCAATTGTTATTATCTTTTACATTTGCAGTTATACTGACGTAATCATTTGCGGATGAAACTTTTAAGTCATTAACAGAGGGGGGAGAAACATCAGCGTCAGCACTGTAAACTGCCGCAATATTATCCAGCCATACGCAGCCATTTGAAATGTCTGATATTGTGTTTCTTTTTATTTCTATATCTTTAATAGTTTTTGTATTCTCTGGAAGTGCAAAGCTTGAATAGCTCCAGCCTTTGTCGTTAAGCAGTGCAACAGGTATCAAACTGTCATTTCCTGAGGCATCGGTAGTCTTAACGGAAAGCATGTGATTTGATCCGTCACCGTATACCCACATTCCAATGTAAGACGGACTGCCTGAGATTGGGGCATTAACCGGCGCCACACAATTTTCGGCATCCTGAGATTTATTAAAATCAAAGTCTATCCGGCCGCTTCCTTTACCATAACGGACATATTCAAGGCGTTTCTCGTCAAAAAACGTTGTTTCGCCTGTAGAAGCCGATTTGATAACAGAATCGGGGGATTCAAACGTAGATAACAACTGCGGCTGATGTCCGACAGTTACGTCTATATCCACTTCAGCAGACCCATACGAAACGCGGATTCTGCCCGTTGCCCCGTCGGCATTTGAAGCTGTAAATAATCCATTGCTGTCAATGGTTCCAATATTTCCTTCAACTACCCACTTATAACTGCTGTCGCTTGAGAGGGCTGAAACAATACCGACTTTTGATTTTGCTGTCAGGTTTGCTGATTCACCGACCGCAAGACTTAGCGAGCCGATCGGCGTATCGGGTTTAGCCTCATTGTAAACTTTAATTTGAGTAACCTCATCAACTACTTTAACATGAGCCGTACCGCTTGCATTATCTATCGCTGCTGTGATAGTTCCTTCACCCGGGCTGCCCGCAGTAAATGTGCCGTCCATGCCGAAACTGCCTAAACCTTCATCGCAGGTAAAGTTGAAAGCATCAGGAGCATCTACCGCATTGTAACCTTTGTCTGAAGCTTTTACTGCAAAATGCTGCCTTGCACCGCTTAATGCAATGACATCGTAAGGATAAAGATGCAAATGAGTAAGTTCCCCTGTTTTAGGTGCATTATTCACTATAAAAATATAATTTGCGCACTTACGAAGTGATCCATCCGACGGCGAATTAAGAATAGAAGTATCAGTATATCCAGGGTACAGCGCAGAAACTGCGGTAGACCCGCCGCCATCTAAGTTTATGGCATTAACGCATCCGAGCGAAACCATGCGCTGTGCTAATTGATTCAAAGTATATCCGTCACTGTATCCCGATTGTCTGCCGTCAACACCATAGAGAATAACTTCTCCGCTTTCTTTAATGCCTATCGCTGTACGAGGTGCATAAGTATTATCAAACCCGCTCTGTGCAACGCCGTCTTTGACGAGCATTTCACCTCCGCCAACCGACTGCCATGCACTGTTCCATCTCTCGTCGTCCGAAGTAACTGAAATCGTTACTGCTTGTCCAGGTTTTAAAGCAAGAAGCTGCGCTCTTTTTTCAGCCGGTCCGTTATCATCTATTGTCAAAATAAATTTCCCGTCCGGAATTTTAATTGAACTGTTATAAGGCGTAATTTCATCAATTGTAGCATTAACTGTACCGCCTACAGTCAGATCGCCTGAATTGACCGTCATAACTACGTCAACGCCGGCCGTTGAATTATGCGTGCTTGTTGAGAAATCCGGCGTTAAAAGATATAGGGCATAAGGTTGTCTAAGTTTATTTATATGGTCGATTTCTATAGTCTGGTCTTCAGTTTTCATAACTGTCTTTAATTCCGGGGTGCCAATAAAGGCAGATCCGTCCGACTTAAATCCTATAGCCGCATTCCCTGCATCCGAACTTCTGATAACGCCATATGTAATAACAGGGCCTAAAGGCAATCCAGTTTTTGTTGAAAAATAGTCTGCATTCATCCCAGCTATAACATTTTTTCCGTTTGAAGTAAGAAAGTTTTTAACCGTATCGATATTAGATGAGCCGTAAAGCTTGTAACCGTATGCAACCTGTGGCCTCTCATCACCGCCCGGCATATAGCTTACAGCAAATTCCTCCTGTCTTTTTGAAGAATCACTGTGCGTCAACGTGGATTTTACAAGTTTCGTACTACCTGCAAGTATTACTGAAGAAGTCCTTGACACAACCCCCCAGATCGCTTCTGCCGTATCTGCAGCAGCACACACAGGTAAAAGTATTGTTGAGATTAATAAAGCTACTGTCACCCTTTTTAAAAACGCCTTCATCATGCACCTCAGTATATAACTAATATTGTATTCTAAAAATAATAGACGTTTATATTTTAGCATATGTTTCAGAAAAATGGTACTCAAAGATATAATTTTAAAATTTTAGTATTTTTTACTTATTAAATTAAAACTTTAACACCTATAAATAAAATGAATATATTAGTAGTAATGAAGTTAAAAAGAGGTGATCTATATGCCCCTTTCAGCAAGGGAACTTCTTGCAAGGATGATTCGATGTGAAGCCGAGAGTGAAGGAGATATCGGTCAAAAAGGTGTTGCAACTGTAATTATGAATCGTGTAAATATTCCATATGGAGAATACATGAGAGTAAACCAGGGCGATTTAAGAAAAGTACTGCTTCAGCCATATCAGTTTACATGTTCAATGACGGAAGTCGGCGGTGCATACAACCCCCAAAATATTTTCAACATGACGCCGACCGATGAACATTATGCAATTGCAGACTGGGCCTTGTCCGGTAATAAGTTATGGAATGTCCCACTGTCCTTATGGTATTACAATCCTTTTAGCCCCCGCTGTGAAACTTACTTCCCTCGAAACGGAACAGGCGTAATTAATACAAGGATTGCACAACATTGTTTTTACAATCCAACCTCGCTTTACAAAGAAACTTAATTTAGGAGGATTTATATGTCAATCAGCAGCCAATATGAAAAAATAAACTCTTATAATCAAAACAGGTCAGAGTATTCCTATCCCCAATATAGGTATTCTCCCAATGATGATCTAAGAGATTACAGAGACTCATCTGTCGATGTTGTGGCCACTCCAGCCAAGTCACAGCAGCCGCCGCAGGACTTAATGCAAAATCAAAATTTAAGTGATAACACTCAAGTGTCACCCGGCACCAGTGAACTCCCAGGAGCTGGTGAAATATCTGGAATGCCAGGAGTACCATCGGTATTTGATCCCGGATTTCTTCAATCATATCTACTTAAAAATATAGGGAAAAGAGTAAGAGTAGAATACTTAATTGGAACCAATATACTTACTGACAGAGTTGGAGTAATAGAAGACGTTGGCTATAGTTATCTTGTACTTAGAGATCAATCAGGTTCAAGATTGCTATCAGATCTTTATTCGATTAAATTCGTTACATTTTACGAATAAAAATAAAACGGGAGCTGGTATATTAAATAACAGCTCCCGTTTATTAACTTTTAAGTGTCTTAGACAGTTCTCTGAATTGACCGGGTGTAACCCCTTCTATTGACTTAAATTTTCTAATAAAGTTTGCAACGTCAGAATATCCTGCTGATTGAACGATATCTTTTACTGGTGTATCTGTTGAAATAAGATTTTTCTTAATAAAGTTAAACCTCAGCATTGTAACGTACTGCATAAAATTACATCCAGTTTCATCTTTAAAAAAGCGCCTGAGATATCTTTCAGAAAGTTCAAAGTGTCTGGCCATGTTTTCAATTGACATGTTATACTCTGAAAAATGTTGATTTACATATTCAATAAGATCATTCGCCCGCTGTCTGGATTGCTGAACTTCTGTCTGACGGACGTTAGAGCATATGTCACGAGTCAAATTACTTAATTTTTCATGGAATTCTGATAAGCTGTTCTGAACCGCCACCTGCGCAAGTTCTGATTCGTTAACCTCTGTTTCCAGATTGTTACAAACTTCTATAATAGTGTTGATAATGTAAAAGCAGAAGCAGCGTGTCATTAGAAACGACGGGCTGTTTTCTTCAACA
The DNA here is from genome assembly GCA_030705925.1 of Bacillota bacterium. Taxonomy (NCBI): domain Bacteria; kingdom Bacillati; phylum Bacillota; species Bacillota bacterium. The sequence continues at coordinate 1,992 of JAUZPM010000094.1, read as the reverse complement.
TTTTTAATCATCTTGTTTAATGCTGAAAGCGCGGCATCAACATTGCCATGAAGCAAACTTTGCTGAAAAAGCGCGCGCTCTGTCGCCGGATATATGTAACTATTAGCGTCGTCATCCCCAACAAATAAGGAAATATTCTCATTATTTTTCTTTGCATTATCAACCGCAGTAAGCGCTTCAAAATATGAGACATATAGATTCAGCATGTCATCATAAACGTTTCCAACGCCTAAACTCATGTCTGTGTATCCGCACTGGGCAAACAGTTCTTTCAAACTATTTGCTGTACTATATCTTATATCTTCTTCAGATCCATCAATGGTAAGATTAACAATTACAGCAATTTTGCCTTCGTTTTCCATCTCTACACCGTAAGCCTTACCACTTTTGAGATAAATTTCATTTATATATTCTATTGTGTTGTCGCTGACTATACTTTGCTGATTAAGCTGAACTGCCACAACAAAATATTTTTCACCATAAAATTCAACATTAGCTCGTTTTGTGGCAAGCTGGATATTATCATCCATGCTAACTCTTCCGAGAAGTAAATTCTTAAAAAATTGTTCTCTAACAAAAGAGCTTTGCTTACTCACCTGGACAAGCAATTCCCTGTTTTTAGTGGTAACATTACTATAGCTGTTTCTTATACGTTCAAGAACATCAGTTCCTTCATCAAATGGTTCGTCTTCCTCCCCTACCATCTCATGAAATAATGCATTTATTGGTTTATAACTCCTGATAGCCTGCATTACAGCAAAGCCTATCAGTAAAAATATGAAAATAATAGAAAGCCACGACACAAGACTAAAGCTCTTCCATACTTGCTTATAAAACTCATTGTAAGGCATTGCGATAACATAGCTGAAGCCAAGGTTTTCTGATACTTTTCTGACTGTAATCATTTTTTTGCCGTCAATTGTTACTTGTCCGACTTCTGTTCCTTTTAGCCCTCCAAGTTTTATAGAAACAGTATCTATGTTAAGCTTCTTATAGTTATCGTACACATATGTAGTTGAAAGGGAATTGTCATAAATAAATGCATAACCCTTGAAGTCGCCAATATAGTTTTCAAAAATGTCGGTGATTTTTTGCCGATCGATTAAAAACGCCATCGTACCGCTAGGGTCATTATCGAGATAGGGAATAGGTTGCATATACGCTATCAGATTCCCAGCAACTGTGTTGTTCGGATAACCTTGCTTAATTGAAATCAGATAACTTCTTGTAATGGTATTTAATTTACTGAAAAAATTAGTCATCGTAAATTGTTCTGAAAGGTTATTTTGCTCTTCAAAAGCTTTATAATCCACGATTCCCTCAGATGTAAAAACAAATGCCGTCCCGTGTTTATAATATAATATTTCTTTTGATAAAGGAAAGTTTTGTTTATAATTTGCAAGTTGTTCTGATATAAAATCAATATTTTTCTGGTCATAGCTTTTCAAAAGCTCTGGATTAGAAGAAAAATGTATGATCGCGGACTCCATATCCTTTATGTCATAATCGATAGTATTTTTAATTTGATCCAATTGAAGAGACATCGACTTGTTTGTCTCCTGTTCGAAATTCGTAACCCCTATGATTATATAAATTAAGCTGATTAAAAAAACCGGAATTATACTTACAACAAGATATGAAAATAAATAGCGTTTGCCCATTTTTTCCTTATACCATTTTTTCACTGTTTTTCCCCCTTTCATCTATTTTACTTTACTATGTCTATATTTTATAGCAATAATTTTTGTTTTTCAACAAAATATAAACTTAATCCTATTATTTAACTTTAAAATTACAATAATAAAAGGCACTCCTAGAAGTGCCTTTTATTATTGTATCATGCTAATATTCTTATTTTTTAAAGAAGTTTGTCAGCATCTGAGCTGTTTCGCCTCTTGTTGCTGTGCCGGTTGGGTTGATCATGCCGTCAGTGCCGTTGATGTAACCGTTTGCGGCTAACAGCAGGATGTCATCTCTTGCATAGTCGGATAC
>JAUZPM010000093.1 GCA_030705925.1 Bacillota bacterium | reverse complement strand
TCACGACTCACATTCATGCTTTTCTCTGCACTCACTGACACACACCTCACGATTTGTTTGGGATGTTATGATGACCTATGCCAGTCAGTTTAGCAGACGGATGTTAATTGGATGTAAATGGTATGTTAAGAAGTGTGAATTTGTTATTTTTTCTGACATTTATCCGTAAACTTTTTATTGTTTTAGACACTTTTTTTTAAAATTAAGCATATTGTTTAAAAAAAGAGACAAATCATTTTACTGATTTGTCTCTTTTCGTTGTGAAGCATTTAATATTGAAAATAAAACTTTGATTTAGAGGTTAACAGCTTGTATTGAACCTCAACCATTTTACTAAAGAATAACATGGATTTTCGTTCCACATTCCTTGTGTCCAGGACAATTGCTTGGTTATCCACTTTTGCACTGATTTTATTTTGAGAAGTGTTTATCGCAAATTCAATTAATCGCTCTTTCTTTACATGAGCTAGCTGTTCAAGCAAACTCTGCACGTTTACCGTCAATTTTGTGCAATTAGGCTCTAACTCTATACGTTTTACCGGTAATGAGATTTCAGACTGTCCGGTATTCACAATCATTTTTGAATGATTTGGCAAACAGATTTGCTTATCTTTAAAAATAAATGATAAATCTTTTGATTCAGTTTCATATGAAAGTTCTGCTTCTGTATAGGCATGTTTCTTTATATCAATCGAAAGATTATCGTAGTTCATTGTGAAATATGGTCTTGCACTGAAGACAAACAACGCATTATGCCCTAAATACATCGTGTTTGTTGAATACTTATACGCAGCACGCTTGTTTCCGATTCTCGCCCTTAATTTATAGCCATCTATTGACGATTCAATAAAGAAATCCCAAACGCCTAAATCTTCTTCTGCAGATGCCAGTTCATCAAACTTGCACTCAAATGTAAATGTTGAATTTTCATACTTAGCCGGCGCAATGTATTTTTCCGCCTTTGTATCGCGATGAACAAATACTCCTGTCAGAGATTGATTTTGATTCGTTTCATCATCCAACAATTTGTGTTTAATGGTTCCTTGAATGCTGAGGCTGTGATCACTAAATTCAATATTCTGCAGATAATGTTCAAGCTTATTTTTATAATTTACTTTTAATAACTCTTCAGAAATTGGATAGCGTTCTAAGCTCGGATAACGTGCAATTAAATCCCCGTTATTTACAACACAGAACTTTTTAATGTCTTGTTCTTCACGCTCATACTGGGTTAACCCCTGCAAATCATTATTCCGAATAAACAGCAGCCGCAATTTGATATGCGGAAGCACAAATTGGTCAGCCTCTTCAGGTACTGCATGAATAAATGAGGACAAATATTTAAACCATTCAGCTCTTTCTTCATCTGTCTTCATTTTTATTGTGACATTTTTTGTCCGCGAAAAATCGAAATGCCTGTTTAAAAATACTGCCATCAGTTTCGTTTTTCTTGCTTCTTCCAGATCACTAGCCTTGATAGCAGAGATAATATCTTCCATTGCTCCATAAAAGTTCTCTGGGGGAACATAAGCAACACTCATATGTTCACCGTCTCTTTTGACCAGATAGTAATAATCATAGTCAGCTGAAACAGAAATCTTCTTTGCTTTTAAATAAGCGTTCATTGTGAAGACCTGATCTTCCGCTGCTTTTATGTGAGTAGGGAAGGTAATTTTATTTTCTTTTAAAAGTGAGGCTTTAAACAGTTTTTGGGGTCCCAATGTGAAAACAATTTTGGAATCAACCAAATCAACATCCGGGTTCGTTTCCTTAAACATTGATTTGGGAACACCTCGGCCGTTTATCCCTTTTAACTTACCTAAAGTAATATCTGAATCATTCTCTTTTGAGAAATTGTACCATCTTAACAATGCTTCATTGCCTAGATAGTCATCGGAATCAACAAACAGGATGTATTCACCTTTGGCAATTTTTATTGCATCATTCCGCGGCGCACCTGGACCGCCTGAATTTACCGTTCTTTCAATAACAACTATATTTTCATATTTCTTTTTATATTGATTCAAAATGTCTAAAGATGAATCCGTAGATTTATCATCAACACATATAATCTCATAATCCTCTTTTGGCATCGTTTGATTAACTAAGCTGTCAAGACATTCGGAAATAAGATCTTCTGAATTATATACAGGGATAACAATGCTTATTTTCATCGATTACCTCACTACCCTAATGGATCGGTTATATTTTTGCCTGATAATTATATCAAAAACATCTGTCAATAAGAATAGGCCTAACCTTAAATTTTGTTAAACTTTTACATAGCATATGTGGTTTAAAATTTTTCTCATTTTATCGTATAAAAAAGCTTGCCGGCAATTCCTGATGGGTTCTGCCGGCAAGCCGCTATTGATGTCTACTAATTTAATCCCCTAATAATATCCAATGATTCCTTCATATATTGCTTGAGCTGCTTTTTCTTGATACAAAGCACTCTTTAACTTACTTGCGTCGTTCGCATTTGAAATGAACGCCAGCTCCGCTAAACTGCTCGGCATCGTTGATTCTCTGATGACATGGAAATTCCCGATTTTCACGCCGCGGTTTTGAGTATTGAGTGCTTTATAGAGTCTGTTTTGTATTTCTGTCGCAAGCCGTTTGCTGTTTTCTGACTCATATTTTGTATAATAGTAGGTTTCAGTACCGGTTGCTGCTGGGCTCGCTGAATTGGCGTGAATACTCACAAATAGGTTTGCATTATTGCTTTTTGCTTTTGCAACCCGCTCCGAAAGCTCTAAGAAAACATCTGTAGATCTGGCCATAATCGGAATGGCTCCACCATTGGAAAGTTTGCTGTTTACAAGCTTAGCAACGGCAAGGTTAACATCTTTCTCTTTTAAACCATTACCTACCGCGCCGCTGTCATACCCACCGTGTCCTGCATCCACAAATACCTTTTTGCCTACAATTACATTTTTAAGCTGGTTCACGACATTTGTTGTCACTGAAATAGTTCCCCCAAGAACTGTGAAGGTATTCTTGCTATTTGATCCGATGACTGTTCTTGTCGCAGTCGGCAATGAACCGGCGTCAGTAAATAGCATTGGGCGATTTTGCTTCGCCGCCAGCACAGAACCCGCTAAAGCATCTGCATATTGATAGCCATTGCTGACAAATGCAGCTTTTGATGAAGAATAATACTTTTTCGCTATGTTGGCAGCCACTTCAAAACGGCTGTTCCCGCCGATTCTTGTTGGTGATGGCAACTGGCTGTAAACGCTTTTTGAGACACTGATTTCTCCCCCGACCACAATAGTCGATGTTGTTCCTTTGCTGTTCATCGCATTTTTCGTTGGTTCGGGAATAGAGCTTGCAGTCGTCAGTAGAATTGGAATACCGTTACGGGCAGCATAAGAACCGATTGCCAGACTGTCAGCATATGCCATTCCATTTGCGATTACTGCTTTTGAATTTGAAGACAATTTTTTAGAAATATTTTGAGCAACTTCATAGCGGCTTCTTCCGCCGATCCGTTCCACATTGGAAATACCCAATTTTTTAATGTCGCTTACAACGTTGTTAGAAACACTGATCGTTCCGCCAATGACGATGACCTTGCTCGGTTTAAGCTGGCTGATTCTGTCTTTAGTCGGTGTAGTCAGTTTAGATGATTCCGTCAATAGAATCGGAGCATTGTATTTGTAAGCCAAAGGTGCAGCAGTTAATACATCTGCATACGCTGTTCCGTTTGCTATAACAACCGTGCCCGCACTGCTCCAGCCTTGTTTTGATACATTTACTGCAACCTCATATCTGCTTGCTCCATCCAGCCTTGTAACAGAGTTGGCCGCAAACGCATTTGGTACAAATAACACGACTCCTAGTATCAGCATAGGTATGCTTTTAAGAAAGATCCGCAAAGATAGTCCCTCCAAAGATTCATAATGATCCATAAATCAAATAACGAACAAAGGAGGCATCTCGCCTCCTTTGACTCTAACAATCTTTTAATAGCTTGATAGAGTTGTTCCCGGATAGTAAAAACTTAAAATTGTTGTATAAGATTGTCCAGCAGCTGCTCTGGCATTGGCTCCGTACTGACTCATGCCTATGCCGTGTCCGTATCCTTTACCGCTAATGAGAAAGGCGTTTGTATTGCTTGAGACAGAAGCATATGTACTCTTCATATTGGAAGCGCCAAGCATCGTTCTCAGCTCTGTTGCAGGTACAGTAATTGTTGCTGTTTTTTCACTGAGGCTTCCATTTGACAGGATATAGCCATTTGATTTTTCTTTCACGAAATATGAGAATGTGACGCTTGCTGTTTTCGGCCGCTGACCGGCAGTTTTCTCCGTGCTGAATTTCACACTGGATATTTTCGTGATTTTGATAGACTCGGCATTGCTGTATTTATTTTTAATAAACCAGCTTTTCAAACCGCTCAAATATGATGAGTTTGTTTCATTTTTAGAGCTCCACCATGAACCCGGGCTTTTCAGATTCAGACTGCTCTTATCAAGCTGGGTTTTATTTAAAGACAGAGACCAGCTGATTTGCGGGTCGTACGTATCTTTTTTGGCGATTAAATAAGGAAGCTGGCTGCTCCACACCTCGCCGCTCGCTTCTGTGTAGCCGCCGTTGCTTGAGGAATACGTAGCTGAAATCAAATTCCCATTGTATTTCAAAACTTTTCCTTTTGTAGCTTCGACCACTTCTGAAGTTTTTGAATTCCAGTCATATCCGCCATATACCTGAAAAGCGGTGGTGTCTTGTACTTCTTTTCCGGCCGAACTGATGGAATAAGTTCTCGCTGCGACAGCTTGGGCTTTAAGCGCTTCTTTCTGCCAGCTGGCCGGCATTTCATGAGGAACAACACCCTTTAAATAATCTTCAAAGGGGATATTCACATTGATTGGCCGAACATATTTGCCTGACTCTATTGTAAATTTCATGTTTCCGAGATATGGCGTTCCGTTCAGACTGATAGAATTTGTAGTTGCATACTTTTTAGGCTGTGCTGTAAAAGACGTTCCAAGCGTCTTGATTGCAGTACTGTTTTTATAAAGCACTAGGTTTCCGCCGGTTAACTTGACTGTATATCCAGTTCCTGCAAAAGTATCTGCCAGTTTGTTCTTTAGCGTATCACTGATGGAAATGCTTCCTCCAAGCAGCGCAAATGACTGAGTTCCTTTTGACGCTACTACATCAGCGACTGGTGACGGCAGGCTGCCTGATTCAACCAGCAGTAAAGGGCTTCCCTGCTTTGCTGCAAGCACAGATCCCGTTAATGCATCCGCGAATGTTTGGCCGTTTGACATAAATACCTTTGTTGCTTTCATATTTAATTCTTTAACGATATTGGCAGATACCTCATATCGGGAAACGCCGCCAATCCGTTTCACAGTTGCCTTCTTTTTTAATGCAGCTTCCACACCAGTGCTGACACTCAACGGACCGCCGACAATTGTAACCTTGCTTGGAATTTTGTAATCACTGCGGATGTTATTGTCTCCCGCAAGTAAAATCGGATAACCGTTCATTGCAGCATATGGCGCGATTGACAGGGCATCCGTAAAGACCATGCCTGTGGCCACTACTGCCTGGCTGTAATTCCCCATCCGATCGGCTATGTTTTTAGAAACCTCGTAACGGGTTGCTCCGCCAATCCGATCGATAGAACCATATTTTTTTAATGTATTTTCTACATTTTTAGAAACACTGATTGTCCCGCCAATGATGAGAATATTGTCAGGATTTAATTTTGCAATTTCGCTTTCTGTTTTTGGTGTTAGCGAATCTGCGTCTGTTAATAAAATCGGTGCATCGTACTTTTTGGCAAGCGGGGTTGCTGAGAGCGCATCGGCAAAAGCGTCCCGATTCACAATGACCACAGTCGTTGGATTTGTCCATCCGGCAGAGGCGACATTATTGGCAACATCAAAACGGGTTGCTCCTCCATATCGCTCCGTATCCGCAATTCTTGAGCCGGGAATTTCATATCCGCCTGTGATATCGACATCCAAACTTGATTTGCTGCCTACATAATTACTCAGCTTAACCGAAATGGTTTTATCAGCGGCTTTCGCAGTCTGCATAAACGCCGGACATGCTACAGCCGCCGCAGTGACTGACGATAGAAGCAAGAGCTTCATTTTTTTCAAAACATGGAACCCCCTAAGAGTTTTTTATTACTTTGTCTCAAGATCCTTAAGCATTAAAGCGCCATTTGAATCTTTTGTATATTTGACAACAACTTTTTGCCCTTCTGAAATGCTGTTCATTTTGTCCTGAAGGTCTGAACCAACCTGAATCGACGTCTCTTTATCATCAATAGTGACTGCAATTGTATGGCTGTCCGCCAAACCGGCAAAAGTGCCTTCCTTCGTTACTGTCTCTTCTGCAGTTGCATCCTGGCTGTCTGAATTTGTTTCTGCTCCTGATGAGTTCTGAGCTGTGCCGCACGCAGACAAAAGAAGCAGCATTGAGAACATTAAAATAGCAATTTTTTTCATTCCTATATCACCTCTCCACTTTTTATCGACAATTTTAAGCTTATTTTAAGATTTCTTTCAAAACAACGAAAAATTTTTGCGGATTTTCTTAAAATACCGAAACATTTGTTACAAGGAGCCGTCTATTGTAAAGAATCAGACAAATTTTAGTTGTTTTCAAATATTAAGAAACTTATAATCGTACTAGATTACAAAAAAGCGAGGACTTTATTATGAGAGCTGAAAAAAGAAAGAAAAAAAGAAAGGCATTACTTGTCATTTTAGCCATTGTGGCCGTATTTGTACTCGGAACTGGCGGCTATGCATACTACTTATGGCATAAAGCAGCATCAACCGTGGCAAGTATTCATGAAAGCATTGATAAATCGAAAAAGAGGGATAAAGAGGTCAGTATCAATAAAAAAGATCCTTTTTCTGTCTTAATCATGGGTGTAGATGAACGCGACGGCGATAAGGGCCGTGCCGATACGCTCATTTATATGACCGTTAACCCAAAAACGAATACAACCGACATGGTCAGCATTCCGCGTGACACGTATACAAAAATTATCGG
>JAUZPM010000092.1 GCA_030705925.1 Bacillota bacterium | reverse complement strand
TTATGAATATCACGAAGCAAAGCATTCTTATGAATCAAAAGCCTTGAGTAATCCTCTGTTGCCTTAAAATAACGAGGTTTTAAAGAAGAAATCGCAATGTCAAGAAATTTACGTCTCTCACTAGGACCTTCTTTAACTAAATTTAAATGCTCTGGTGCAAACAGAACTGTATAAAAGTTTCCGTTCATGTCTGCATATTTTTTAATTTCGACTTCATTTAGAAAAATACGCCGGCGTTTATCTGAAAAAAGATTGATTTCATAAAGCTGTTCTCTTTTATCGGTTGAAAACTCCATTTGGAGATTTGATTTTACAGAGTTAAAACGAATAAGATCACGGTCACGGCTAGCTCTAAAACTTTTACCCTGGGAAAACAGATATACACTCTCAAGCATATTTGTCTTTCCCTGAGCATTTTTTCCTAATATAACATTAACATTTCCGGCGAAATTAACGTCGATATGTGATATGTTTCTAAAATCATCTAATACAAGCCGCGTTACTTTCATTTAACACAAAGCTCCATAAAGTTTTAACTACCTAAAACTTTTAATTGAATATCTTTAACAGATACGATATCACCATTAAAGATTTTTTTTCCTTTTTCCAAGCAGATTTTATCATTTACCTTAACATTACCAGATGTAATAAGTTCACCTGATTCACCGCCGGACATTGCTATCCCTGCATATTTTAATAATTGGGAGAGTTTAATAAATTCCGTATTTATAACCACATCTTGTTTTTTCATATTCATCCCTTGTTTCACGTGAAACATTATTCATTTTTTAAGCGTACAGGCAAAACTAGAAAAGTGAAAGAACTACTGTTAACAGGTTTTATCACCATAGGTGACAGACTATCCTTAAGACCAATTTCAACTTCATCACATTCGGTATTTCTGAATGCTTCGCTTAGATATTTGTTATTAAATCCAATTTCGACCTCACCGCCATTAGATTGTACGCTAAATTTATCTTCAACTCTTCCAAGAGGGGATACGCAAAGTAAAACTACGTCATCTTTTTCAAATTTCAGACGTATTGGGCTTCTCTGGCGTTCACTGATAAGTAGTGAAGCCCTGTCTATACTATCTACAAAAGTTTTAACGTCTGCAATAATATGAATCGGCATTTCTTTTGGAATTGCATTTTTGTAATTTAAAAAATCACCCTCAAGAAGCCTAGTCATAAGGACAATATTTTCTATTTCAAAAATAGCGTGTTTTTCAGCTATATTTATATTAACTAAAGTTTCAGTGTCATCAATCATACGTAAAAGCTTTGTTAAAGATTTACCTGGTACTATGAATGAAAATTTTTGGTCTGGAGGTAAATCAATTGATTCCTGCCTCAATGCAAGCCTGTATCCATCAACACCAACAGAATTTATAACATTACCTTCTATGTTGAATAAGCATCCGGTATGTACAGGTTTATTTTCGTTTATCGATACAGCGTATACTGTTTGCTTTATCATACTTCTAAGTAAATTTTCTGGAAGAGATAAAGATTTGTTATATTCAATTCTAGGAAGTTCAGGAAACTCATCTGGAGATATGCCGCTTATAAAAAATTTAGACATTCCACATACTATATCAGTCTTTAAATCATCTTTTATGGTAACATTTACCACGTCATCAGGTAATTTCTTTATTATTTCACTGAATGTTTGAGCATTAAGTACAATACTGCCTTTTTCTTCTACACTTGCTTCTAAAGTTACTACAATCCCAATTTCGAGATCATAACCGGTTATTGTCAGCTGAGTATCTGCTGTAATCAATAGACCTTCCAGAGCGGGAAGAGAGGACTTTGAAGTAACAGCTCCTAATGCATGAGTGAGACCATTTAGCAAGCTATTTCTTTGAATTGAAAATTTCATGGGTACCTCCGTAAATAAATCCTAGTTAATTGCAGGAAAGGATAGGATAAAAATATAAATATATAGATGTAGCAGTAGGGGGTGTGGAAAGTGTGGATAACACTTGTAATGCAGGCAGATTGCAGAATAAACGTCTTAAATAGCTGTTAATAAACTAAAACTATCAATTGAATAAATAATGTCTTATTATAAACAATCCGTACAGGCTGTTGATATATGCCTGTGGATAACATGTAACTTGTGGATAAAAATATGTTAGACACTTATATTTTTTATAAAATCATTTACCTCTGATTTTAGTCTGTAGTTAGTTTCCATATTCTTTTCGATTTCTTTTATTGCATTTAGAACTGTAGTATGATGGCGCCCACCAAAAGCTTCTCCGATAAGAGGAAGTGAAAGATCAGTAACTTCTCTTATTACGTACATAGCAACAAAACGAGCATTAACAAGTTCTGCATTACGTTTGCTTCCTTTTAAATCGTCAATCGAAATATTATAGTATTTTGAAACATCCTCAATTACTCGATTGACAGTTACTGAAACAGGAACGCTGTCGGATAGAATATCTTTGATCGCATCTGAAGCTAGCTGAATATCAACGGGGCGGTTATTCAAAATACGAAACGCTTTGATTTTCTGAACAGCACCTTCAAGTTGTCTGACGTTGCTTTTTAAACGAGTAGCAAGAAATTCTACTACAGGAATAGGCATTTCAATTCCGACTTTTTCTGCTTTTTTTGTGATTACAGCACAGCGCATTTCATAGTCAGGAGGCTGAACATCGGCTATAAGACCCCATTCGAAACGCGTACGCAGTCTTTCTTCCAGAGTACGTATTTCTTTAGGCGGACGGTCTGAAGTAAGTACGATCTGTTTTTTGGCATTGTAAAGGGTGTTGAATGTGTGAAAGAATTCTTCCTGAGTGCTTTCTTTACCACCTATAAACTGAATATCGTCCATAAGAAGGACATCAACCAAACGATATTTGTTTTTAAACTGTTGTGTTGTGTTATTTTGTATCGCGGATATAAGTTCATTTGAAAAATCTTCGCTTTTTACATACAATACATTGCTTGAAGGGAAATTCTCACGTATGTAGTTTCCGATTGCAGTAATAAGATGTGTTTTGCCAAGTCCAGATCCACCATATATAAAAAGTGGATTATATGCTTCAGCAGGCTGTGTAGCAACAGCAACAGAAGCAGCATGAGCAAACTTATTTCCGCTTCCTACAATAAAGTTTTCAAAAGTATATTCATTAAAAATACTTTTAGGTTTATCACTATCACCAAAATTGGAGATTACAGGCTTTTGAGGTTTTGGCACAGGCTTTTTACCGTAATCAGCCTCCAGAACTAACGAGACTCCAACTTCGAATCCCATAACATCGGCTAAAGCCTTTTTGATTTCATCTATAAAATGGTCGTTTATTATCTGATATTGAAATGCAGTAGGGCATGTAAATGTGAACGTATCATTTTCAAAATTGACTGGACGAAGGCATTCAACCCATGTTTTTATACGTGCAGGATGATGCCGTTCACGCAGCAACTCTATACATGTGTTCCATAGTTCTTCAAAAGAATCCAAAACGGACACTCCTCATAAACAAGTAAATATATAATTAATATTTTACCAAAAAACAAGAATTATTTCAAGTAAAGTATACAATTATATATATAAATATAATATATATTTAATATAATGCACAAATTGCCTTCTTTCCCGTATTATAAAATAAAGATATACCGGAAAGGATGTGCTATTTTGAAAGTATCAGTTAAGCAAATCGAAGCAGCGCCGCTCATAAAAAATAGCGATACTGTAACTGTCAATGTGTCGTACCCGTTAGTTGAAGAAACAGGCGACAGAAAAATAGAGAAACGCATTAATAATTTTTACAGAAACCTAGCTAAAGACTATGCAGTTTATGCAGTAAAGCAAATTAGACGCCGTGCAAAAAAATTGCGAAAGAAAGATGATACATATTTAGTTCCAGTAACAGTAGAAATGACATTTAAAACACATTTCAAAGATAGCCGCTACTTGGAAGTTTTATATATCGAAAAAGAAACTCCGCCCAAAGGATATGGAAGGTCTGTATCTTATAGTGATATTTGGGATATAAAAAGTGGAGAGCTTATTAATAGAAACAAAAAACTCAGATTAAGCGGGAATACAAAGAGAAACATTATAAAAACCGTAAAACGGGACGTTGAAAGGAGAACAAAAGAGGGTGCACCTTTTTATATCAAAGGCGTTAATCACAGAATAAAACGTAATTTTGATGCTTCAAACATATATATAACAGAAATAGGCGCAGGCATTTTCTTTAAAGCAGGCAGCATTTCCACTCAGACCTCATGGATTCCGACATTTGAATGGAATACCGAAGAGAAAAAGGCCGGTAATGATAAACCTACCGCAGTCTATGAAAAGTCATCTCGTTGACAGCACCTGCCGCGGTAAAGCCAATACTTCTCACCATGTTGTTAGAGGACTCGTTAACTGCATCGGTAAATAATATAGGCGTTAGACCTTCAGCCAAAACTATTTCCGAAAGCCTGTATACAAGAGCGGCACCAAAATGCTGCTCACGATACTCAGGAAGGGTATAAATACTGTTGATGCGCCCGTGGCGGGGTGATCGGTAGACTATGTTTGCCATCGCAGTATAAACCCCAGAGCCTTTTTCCCAAAGATAGAGCCCTCCGTGGTCAATCATGGATTCTGCACTGCGGGCAGTCGCATCAAGTGCGGCTGAACTATGAAGTGACTGTTTCCAAAAATCGTCGCAAAAAGCTTTTACAGTCTCCATATGTCCAAAGGTTGCGGGAACGATTTTTCCTTCCGGCATAAATGGTTTTAAAGGGTGATCGCAGTAATAAGACATAAGTTCCATAGATCTTGAACAGCTTAAACCTGTTTTAAGCTGGTAATAAAGCGCAAATTCCTTTGCCGTTTCCGGTATAGATAAAACCTTTGAAACACCAGCTTGAGATAAGATCGCAGCAAGTTCAGCAAGACGTTCACGAAGGGGGAAGCCGTTTAATTCGGGGGTATGCCAAATCCAAGCAGGTAATTTGCTTGAAAATGCACAAATCATGTTTTCATTATCATCAATAAGCATCGTACAATCCGGTTCCGCAGCTATTCGATGAATAGGATTGGCGCGAACCTCGTCTGCAATGAAAGGAAAACTATCTAAAAAACCATCGCTTTTTTCAAAAGTTTTGAACAAGAAAATCCCTCCCTTAAAACTGCTTTTATAAATAAATTATACCATAATATAGGAAAAAATAAAACAAGCTAAAAAAACAAAGCTGACGCCGTCTTTTGAACGGTATCAGCTTTGTTTTTTGTTTGAAAAATCTTATTTCAAATTCTTTTCAAGTGCAGATAATTCATTCTTAAGGTCTTGAGGCATTCTGTCGAACTTACTATAAAATTCCTTAATGCCTTCAACTTCTTTTGACCAAAGTTCTTTATCAACATCGAGAAGATCTTTAATAGTATCCTTGCTTATATCTAATCCTTCAGTATTGATGTCCTCAACATTAGGAATATAACCGATAGGAGTTTCGATTGCATCTGCTTTACCTTCACATCTGTCAAGAATCCACATCAAAACTCTCATGTTGTCACCGAAGCCCGGCCAAATAAAGTGACCTTCGTCGTCAGTTCTGAACCAGTTAACATTGAAGATTTTCGGTTTGTTCGGGATTTTCTTGCCCATTTCAAGCCAGTGTGCGAAATAATCGCCCATGTTGTAGCCGCAGAAAGGAAGCATAGCCATCGGGTCACGTCTTACTACGCCAACAGCGCCAGCAGCAGCAGCTGTTGTCTCAGAAGCCATGATAGAGCCAACAAATACGCCGTTATCCCAACTCTTTGACTGATAAACCAGCGGAGCAGTTTTGGCACGTCTGCCGCCAAATACAATTGCAGAAATCGGTACGCCTTCAGGATTGTTGAATTCTTTGGAGAGGCAGGGGCAGTTGACTGTAGGAGATGTAAAACGAGAATTGGGGTTTGCACCCTTTTCTGAGGATGTCTTGCCATTCCATGGGTTGCCTTTCCAGTCTGTGCCGTTCTCAGGCGGATTCTTGTCAAGACCTTCCCACCAGACTGTATTGTTCTCATTGTTTAAAGCAACGTTAGTGAATATAGTATCTTTCCTCGTTGAAGCAAGTGCGTTCGGATTGGTCTTTTCGTTCGTACCAGGAGCAACGCCAAAGAAACCATTTTCAGGATTGACTGCCCAAAGTCTACCGTCTTTACCGATCCTTAGCCATGCAATATCATCACCTACGCACCATACTTTGTATCCCTTTTCTTTAAATACTGCCGGAGGAATAAGCATTGCAAGGTTAGTTTTACCGCATGCAGACGGGAATGCAGCAGAAATATATTTTACTTCGCCCTTTGGATTTTCAATGCCGAGAATAAGCATATGTTCAGCCATCCAGCCCTCGTTTTTACCAAGGTAAGAAGCGATACGAAGAGCAAAACATTTTTTGCCGAGAAGAACGTTGCCGCCGTAAGCTGAGTTAACAGACCAAATCGTGTTATCCTCAGGGAAGTGGACAATATAGCGGTTTTCGGGGTCAACATTTGCTTTGCTGTGCAGGCATTTAATAAATTCACCATTATCGCCAAGCGCTTCAAGCACTTTATTTCCGATCCTGGTCATTACGTTCATATTAACTACAACATAAATTGAGTCAGTCAGCTCAACGCCGATTTTAGCGAAAGGTGAACCGACAATACCCATAGAGTAAGGAATAACATACATTGTTCTTCCCTTCATTGAGCCTTCAAAAATATGTCCGAGCTTTTCATATGCTTCTGATGGTGCCATCCAGTTGTTTGTCGGACCGGCATCTTCTTTTTTAGAGGTGCAGATAAAGGTTCTGTTCTCTACGCGTGCAACGTCGTTTACAGCAGTTCTGTGATAATAGCAGCCCGGCAGAAGTTCCTGATTGAGTTTTATTAGCTCGCCGGTTGCAACTGCTTCTGCGCGAAGCTCTTCCAGCTGTTTTTCACTTCCGTCAATCCAAACGACCTTGTCAGGTTTTGTTAAGGATGTCATTTCACTGATCCATTGATTGAGTTTTTTGTTGGTGGTCATTTTTTTACTCCTTTTCCTCGATATATTTAACTTTATCTATCT
>JAUZPM010000091.1 GCA_030705925.1 Bacillota bacterium | reverse complement strand
GTTTTATAATTACGATGCACATGGTAATGTGATAACATTAACCGATACCAACTATTCTGTTGTCAAGAGTTACACTTACGACGCGTTTGGCAATGAAATCAATCCTGACCCGAACGACCAAAACCCGTTCCGCTATTGCGGTGAGTACTTTGACAAGGAAACAGGGGACTATTATCTAAGAGCGAGATATTATGATACTTCAACAGGTCGGTTTTTGACGGAAGCCCCAGCAATATCAGGAAGTAATTGGTACATCTATGCTGAAAATAATCCAATAATGTTTACTGACCCAAGTGGGTTGGTAATTAATCTGCCAGGAGTAAACTCCAACAACTACAATGATGATGCACGTTTTCAAAACATACAAAAATTGACCGGGGATCAACTTTATGTTGACGATAATGGGAATGTGCAATTTGCGATTGGAGTGAACGATGGGAGTAAAGCAAGTGGGTCCGCTTTGGTAAGTGCGTTAATAGACAGCCATAAGACTTGTACCATTGTTTACACCGACCAAGGTAGTGGAACAGCCCCTCGCAGCTTGAAAAAGGCTACTAATGGAAAAGGTACAGACGCAACAATTTACTTTAATGCAAGTGACCCCGTTAAAGTATTAACTATGGATGCAGATGGTAATACATCGTATACAGTAGAACCAAAGGACATTGAATTGGGTCATGAAATGATTCATGCTTTGCATGATGTGCAGGGGACAAACGCCAGAAAAAAGCAAGGGAAACAAGCATATACAGATACTGACGGAACGGTAGAATTTGAGAGTTGGAACCAAGAAGAACTTAATACAACTGGGGTAGATTATATCAATGAAAATGGCAAAATCAATTGGGCTTCTGGATATGATATAACAGAAAACTCACTTCGTAAAGAACAGGGGCTAGATAGGCGAGATAGGTATCTGGTTTCGGCAGGGGTAAATTAATTGGAAAGAGAGGGTCATATATTTGTGAAAAACTTTTTTTCATTAGCATTAATTAGCATGATTATGCTTGCCTGTTCCGGTTGTGGGGGTAATTCCAAAATGGCTATCGTTAGTGTTCAGCCTGCTATGCAACAGCCTTATGTGTTTACGGTATATTCAAGTGGACTAATGAAAGTCCAGTTATGTAACTTTACCACTGGAGATTTAAGGGATTCAAGCTATACTGCTGATGTAAGCAAGGAGAATGACATTCAAATTGCAAAAGATGACCTCAATGAAATTAAGACTTTAATAGATTGCGTTGCTAAAAACAGCAAAGAAGCAACGCAGCCGGGCATTGGTGATGATACAAGTGAAGTTCATGCGCTAATTAGCGGGAAACTTTATAAAAGTTTATTTGTTAGAGATTATAAAAACACAACTGGGGCATCATATGAGAATTTATTGGATAAAGCTGTTTTAGATTTGTCTTATAAATTAATAGAATTGTCACCAATGAAAGTTTAGTAAAGGGGGCAAAGGCCAGGGATGGTCTTGCAACGCAACGCTTGGGCACTTAAACTCCCGGAAATCCTTAATATATCGGCTTTCCGGGAGCTTAATATATACGCATAATTATAAAAGAATAACTAATTCAGTTGAGTCTTATAGACCGCGCCTTTGCTGGTGTTATAACCTGTATAAAAGACACTGCCTATATGAAAAATGTTCTCACCTTCGGATGAAATGGGCACTTTAACAGACTTTATATATTTCCCGTTCCAGTCATAGACAACTATAATATTATCGCTCTTGCCGCTTTGAATAAAATAGATATAATTCTCGTCACAATCGCCGCCCTGGCGGGTGTAGTTGGTGACCTGACCAGTATAGGAGGCGGCAATGCTGAAATCACTGTTGAGAACTTTAAAATTATACCCGTCGCTGACGCCGATAACGTATTGATCCGTTTTTGCGTTATAGCCTATCGAATAAATATTATCCTTGATCTGGCTTGAGGATAAAACCTCAAGCGTATTAGGATCGATGAATGAAATGGTAGTGTATTTAGGCTTATTATGTACAGCAACAATCTGATTAGTTTTTGAATTATAGGTCAAATCGTTTCCGTGGTTGATGTCGATGTTAGTCGCCATTTTGACGATCTGCCAGTCCGAAAGCCTGATTTTGACAAGCTCGCATATGCTGCCCGGAACAGAGTTATTTTCCAGCACATAGTAGGCATAGGTTCCATCTGTACAACCACCCTGTAATATCTTATATTCCGGCTTTCCTGCTTTTTCCGACATATTTTCATATGTGCGGTCAACTTTAGCATTGTCTAAGATACCCCCAGTAGACTTGGAAGCACTTGAAGTGCAGGAAGCCATAAATCCGGATAATAAAACAGCAAAAACCAGCAGTAAAACCTTGAACAATAAACCTTTCTTTTTCACAGCGGCACCTCAAAATACACAAAAATAATATACATATTCTGAGTTATAAACTTAAATATAACAAAAGTCAAGGATTATAACATAAAAAACACATCCTCTTCTAAGTTAAACTCAAAATCGGATGTGTTTTGTTGCTTAATTATTTGTCTCTGCTTAAACTAACGACCATAAAACCGCATGGTTATACGATTTTACTTGTTGTCAGCAGCGTACATAACCTTTATAAGATCAACGACTTTGTTGGAATAGCCCCACTCATTGTCATACCAGGAAACGAGTTTAACAAATGTCTCGTTGAGCATGATACCAGCTTTTGCATCGAATATAGATGTTCTGGGATCAGAGATAAAGTCAGATGAAACGACATCTTCATCAGTATAACCAAGGATACCCTTCATCTCGTTTTCACTTGCTCTCTTGACCTCTTTGCAGATCTCTTCGTATGTTGTAGGCTTAGCAAGCTTAACAGTCAGGTCAACAACTGAAACGTCAAGTGTCGGAACACGGAATGACATTCCTGTAAGTTTGCCCTTAAGCTCAGGAATAACAAGCGCGCAAGCTTTTGCGGCGCCAGTTGAAGAAGGAATAATGTTGCCAGCAGCAGCTCTGCCGCCTCTCCAGTCTTTCATTGAAGGACCGTCAACAGTCTTCTGAGTAGCTGTGGTTGAGTGAACGGTTGACATTAAGCCTTCAACAATACCAAACTTGTCGTTGATAACTTTGGAAAGGGGAGCAAGGCAGTTTGTTGTGCAGCTTGCGTTTGAAACGACCAACATATCCTTTGTGTATTTATCGGTGTTAACACCGCAAACAAAGGTTGGTGTTTCTTTATCTTTTGCAGGAGCAGAAATAACGACTTTCTTAGCGCCAGCAGTCAGATGAGCGCTAGCTTTTTCTGTTGTTGTGAATACGCCGGTAGACTCAACAACATATTCAGCGCCGCAATCTTTCCACGGAATAACAGCAGGATCTTTGGAGGCATATACACAGATCTTCTTGCCGTTAACAACAAGTTTGTCACCTTCAATAGCTATGCTTCCTGTATACTGACCATGTATAGTATCATACTTAAGCATATACGCCATATAATCCACAGTAATGAAGGGGTCGTTGACACCGACTACTTCACAGGCTGGATCTGCCATTGCAACACGGAAAACCAGTCTGCCGATTCTTCCGAATCCGTTAATACCAATCTTAATTGCCATTTTTGAGTTCATCCTCTCATTTAATTTACTAAAGAATTTTTTTCCTAAAATATTATAACAAATTTCAGCTTTTTTACAAGTACATAATTGAAAAAGTTTGATAATATATTAACAATTTTTAATAAAAAATAACAAGAAAAATATACAAAATATTGTGGTATAATTAGGACTACTGTAATATTACAGATAATTGACAGAAATGAGGGGGAACAATGGAGACTTTTTCAAAAGGACTTGAAAAGCTTTTAAACTCATACTACTCAGAATCGGAAACACCCATTTTCCTTGCAGACAGAAGCATGAATGTTATCTGGAACAACAAATCAATTTCCTTAAGCGTTCCGCAATACGCAGCGACAAAAGATTTAAAACTTATTTTCGGAGAAATAAACTGGTCGGCTGTTTTGAAAAATCTTGAGCAGGGAAAACCGATAGCGATAACCGGTAAGATTCCCACTGGAGAATGTTTCACTATTCATCTTTTACCTCTTACTCCTTTGGATATTCTTGAAGGAGTATTAGGCTTTTTAACAAAATATGATAAGAATGGGGCTGATGCTGCTGCCGGCATGCTCGCCCATGATATTAAAAATAAGGTCTCAATAATTAAAAATGTAGGGCAACTATTAAAAAGCTCTGATGCTATTATGGGCAGAGATAGAACATATTTAGATGTAATATGCCGCAATTCCGCTATTTTATTCAATTTAGCGCGAAATTTTGATATTATAAAAGACGAAATAAGCTACACCCATCTACTAAAAACAGAACTTTTAGATTATGTTGGTTTTATCAAATCGCTATATAGCGAAGCGCGGCTTTATGCTCAAAAATCAGTCGATATAACGTTTGATTGTGATGAAACTTGTCTTCTAATTAGCTGCGATCCTGTAAAAATTGAAGATGCTGTGGTAAATCTTTTCATAAATGCACTTAAATATTGCAGAAGCGCGGTTAAGATAAAATTATTTAAAAGAAACAATATGGCTGTACTTACTGTTTATAATAATGGATCAGGCATCCCGGAAGAGAATATGTCAAATATTTTTCTTCCCTTTTTCACAACGGATAAAAAAGAGGGTAAGGGTCTTGGACTTTATATTACAAAGCTAATGGCTGTTGCTCATAAAGGAAATCTTTATTGTGAAAATACAAATGACGGGGTTGAATTTACATTCGAATTGCCACTTGTACAGAATATTTCAGAGCTAAGGTCGAATCTTACAATTTACAAACCGGATAATGATTACTTAAATCAGAGATTCAGGCTGGCAATTGAAGAACGAAATATACAAAAACATAGTTAATCCGTATAAAAACAGGTATAATAATAACAATAAAAATTATGGAAAAACATGTGGCTTTTGCCTTTATATTATGGTATAATGCTTTGGGCATTTTATCAATAAGTCTATTATATTAAAATATTAGGAGGAAAAAACAAAATGCAGAAGTATGTTTACCTGTTTTCTGAGGGTAACGGCTCTATGCGTGAACTGCTTGGCGGTAAAGGCGCCAATCTTGCTGAAATGACTGTGCTCGGGATGCCCGTGCCGCAGGGTTTTACAGTTACGACAGAGGCTTGCACGCGTTATTATGAAGATGGCGGAAAGATTTCGGCCGATATTGAAAAACAGATTTATGAGTATCTTGAAAAACTTGAAGGCATTGCAGGCAAAAAGTTCGGCGACGCTGAAAATCCGCTGCTTGTTTCTGTTCGTTCAGGCGCGCGCGCTTCAATGCCCGGCATGATGGACACCATTTTAAACCTTGGTCTTAATGATACTGTTGTAAAAGGTCTTGCAAAACTCGTTAACAACGAGAGATTCGCATATGATTCATACAGACGTTTCATTCAGATGTTCTCCGACGTTGTTATGGAAGTGCCGAAAAAGAATTTTGAGGTATTTATCGACGAAATAAAGTCAAAAAGAGGCGTAAAACTGGATACAGAGCTGACTGCAGACGATATGAAAGAGCTGGTTGTACGCTTTAAAGAATATTATAAACAACAAAAAGGTACAGATTTCCCGACAGAGCCGAAGGATCAGCTGATAGAGGCTGTCAAGGCTGTTTTCCGTTCATGGGACAATCCGCGTGCTATAGTTTACAGAAGAATGAACGACATTCCTTCTAGCTGGGGCACAGCTGTCAACGTACAGTCCATGGTATTTGGAAACATGGGTGAAGACAGCGGCACAGGCGTTGCTTTCACAAGAAACCCATCAACAGGCGAAAAGAAACTCTATGGTGAGTTTTTAAGAAACGCTCAGGGCGAAGATGTTGTTGCAGGCATCAGAACTCCTCAGCCGATTGCAGAGCTTGCAGATGCTATGCCTCCTATATATACACAGTTTGCGGATATAGCAAACAAACTTGAAAACCACTACAAAGATATGCAGGATATGGAGTTTACCATTGAAAAAGGCAAGCTCTACATGCTTCAGACCAGAAACGGCAAGAGAACAGCAGCCGCAGCTCTCAAGATCGCAGTTGATCTTGTTGAAGAAGGCATGCTGACAAAGGACCAGGCTATATTAAAGGTCGAGCCAAAACAGCTTGATTCTCTGCTCCATCCACAGTTCGACGCTGCCGCTCTGAAAAAAGCAACACCTGTTACTAAGGGTCTGCCGGCTTCTCCTGGCGCTGCTTGCGGTAAAGTTTACTTTACGGCTGAAGATGCTAAGGAAGCTGCAAACAATGGAAATAAAGTCGTTCTCGTAAGACTTGAGACATCACCGGAAGATATCGAGGGTATGTATGCATCAGAGGGTATATTAACCGTTCGCGGCGGTATGACCTCACACGCTGCCGTTGTTGCTCGTGGTATGGGAACATGCTGTGTTGCAGGCTGCGGCGAGATCCAGATGCATGAAGAAGAAAAATATTTCGTAGTCGGCGGCAAGACCATAAAAGAGGGAGATTTCATCTCTATCGATGGTTCTACCGGCAATGTTTATGCCGAGGCTATTTCAACAACAGAAGCGTCGATTTCAGGCTATTTCGAGACATTTATGAAATGGGCCGATGAGATCCGTGTCCTTAAGGTAAGAACAAACGCTGATACACCTCACGACGCTGCTCAGGCTTATAAGTATGGCGCAGAGGGCATAGGTCTTTGCCGTACAGAGCATATGTTCTTTAACGCTGACCGTATTCCGGCTATGCGTGAGATGATCGTTTCAAAGACCGTCGAACAGCGCAAAAAGGCCCTTGATAAACTGCTTCCGATGCAGAGAAGCGACTTTGAGGGCATCTTCCGCGCAATGAATGGCTACTCTGTAACTATCCGTTTCCTCGATCCTCCGCTTCATGAGTTCCTGCCTACTGCAAAAGAGGATATCGAAGCTCTTGCAAAAGAGATGAAGATGACATTTGACGAGCTGAAGGCTACTATCGACAGCCTGCACGAGTTCAACCCGATGCTGGGTCACAGAGGCTGCCGTCTTGCCGTAACCTATCCTGAGATTGCGGAGATGCAGACCCGTGCCGTAATCGAGGCTGCTATTAATGTCAACAAAGAGGGTATGAATATCGTTCCTGAGATCATGATCCCGCTGGTTGGTGCAATAAAAGAGCTCAAATACGTCAAGGACGTTGTCACCGCAACT
>JAUZPM010000090.1 GCA_030705925.1 Bacillota bacterium | reverse complement strand
TAAAATTAGAATTAAGAAGCCCCAGCATTTCATTTTTATATAATGTAAAGTAGCTGACACCGTTTTTAAAATAAGCCTCACCGGGAGCATTAAACATTTTGATATTCGCCATATCAACTTTTGATGCGTCTGTTCCGAATTTAAGCATGTCCGAAAAAGCGATGTCTGTTTTGACGTCACTGAAAACAGTCTGCAAAATGTTGGACATATTCAGCAGGTTAGATGGTTTTACCGCCTGTTTTGCCATTGCGGCAATAAAAACCTTCTGTGCTTCGATACGAGCAAGGTCGCCGTTGGCATAGCCGTGCCTGAAACGCACAAATCCTTCTGCATCCTCGCCCTTTAGTACCTGTAAACCTTTTTTGATATGAATATGAAGATCCTGAACCTTGTCATCATAGTTCATATCATCGGCAACATTTACTTCAACGCCTCCGATTCCGTCAACAAAATCACGGAATGCCTTTGTACTGATAACAACATATCCGTCAACCTCTATGCCAAACGTTTTTTTAATGCAATCCTTAAGTCCGTCACCCTTGCCAACAGCATAAGCTGAATTGATCTTTTTATTGTTGCTGGTGGTATCAATATAAGTATCTCTCGGAAGAGACAGTATATTAATCTTAGAATGTACCGTATCAAAATATACAAGCATCAAAGTATCGGTTCTTGTGCCGCCCTTATCAGTTCCGCCTACAGCAAATGTATAGACGCCTTTATTACGAAGTCCATTGCTGACATCCTGATCGATATCGATCTTTTTTGTATTTCCGTCGTTCATAACTTTGGATGCGTTATAAACAGAATAACCCGCAAAAACACCAACGCCAAGCAGCGTAATAATCACCGCCGCAGCAATGATGATGATTCTGTTTCTTTTTTTAATCTTCATAGCATGTTGTTCCTTCCGGCATAATATGCCCTTGCGCTAAGCGTGTTCTCATGAACAGTCATGTTGTTATTTCTAACCTCATCGATTGAAATGTCGCAGGCGGTCACAATTGCTTTGTTAAGATCAGTATAAGCATATTGTCTTATACTGTCCACTCCATCAAAATCACGCAGCGGTTCTATAAAATCGGCAAGAAATATAACCTCTTCGAGCGGACTCATTCCGGCTCGGCCCGTCGTATGATAATACACAGCGGCAAAGATATCTTCATCGTCAATGCCAAGTTTTTCCCTAATGTAATACGCACCTGTTTTAGCGTGTAAAAGTTTCGGGGCGTTTTTTTCCACAGTTGATAAAATTATACCAAACTCTTTACAAAGTTGCAACTGCTCGTCATATGTTTTTTCCTTAGTTATATCATGTAGAAGTCCCGCTAGAGCAGCCTTAGCAATATCAACATTATAAATACGCGCAAGTTTTATGGATTCATCCCTGACTGATACCGAATGTAAAAATCTCTTTCTTGACAAAACCTCACTCAGCATTACTTCAAGCTCAGGCAGATATACGTTCTTGTCTGCAATGTACTGCGCAAGTTTGTAAGGAAGGACATGCCCCATATTGCATCCGCAGCGCAACATTGTTCGTATATTTTCGGAAGACATCTCAATGACCGGCGCTTCAATAAACACTATGTCTGCATTGTATTTTTCTTTTATATACAAAACATATTCAGAAAGCTTAGTATCGCCGTTTTCCCGCTCAAACACCGCAATAGTGCAAAGCTTGAATATATCTTTGAACTGTCTCCATTTCTCAATCATATTGAACATATCCGAACCCATCAAGAGATAAAGCTTATCTTCGGGTCCCACCAAGCGTTTAATTTCATTCAGCGTATCGATCGTGTAACTGATGCCGCCCCTTCTAAGCTCAATATCGGATACAACAGCATCTTTTACCTCTTCAAATGCAATGCGCGTCATTTCGAGCCTCTCCGACTGTTCAACTGATTCATCAGCAGATTTATGTGGCGGCAGCGCTGTTGGAATAATCAAAAGCTTGTCAAGCTCAAGCGCCTTAATCGCATTCTTAGCCAGATTTACATGCCCGAAATGAGGCGGATTAAAAGTTCCCCCATAAATACCTATTTTAGCCATTAACTCACCGCTTATATATTGATTGTCTTTTTATTTTTTGACTCTTTATAAAGCACAAACCGTGTGCCGATAACCTGTACAATCTCTGCGCCGCAGTGTTCAGCAACATCCGCAGCAGCCTCTCTCGCGGAAACCAGAGATGTCTCCAGGACACGCAACTTAATAAGTTCCCGTGCTTCAAGCGCCTCGTTCACCTGAATATACAGATTATCGTTTATACCGCCTTTGCCGATCTGAAAAATAGTATCGATTCCGTTTGCCATTGAGCGCAGAGTTGCCCTTTGTTTACTTGTCAGCATATATTACCGCCTTAAATATATTCTTTGATTTTTTGAAGGAAAAGCCTCATTGCCTCAGCTCTGTGGCTTATTTTGTTTTTAATCTCGTCGGGCATCTGCCCAAAAGTTTTGTTATATTCCGGCACAAGGAAAATTGGATCATATCCAAACCCGTTTTCGCCCTGTATTTCTCTGGTGATGACTCCAAAGCATTTTCCTGTAACAGTAAAACTCTTGCCGTCTGGAGAGGCGAATGCTATCGCAGATACGAAGTGCGCGCCACGTTTTTCATCTGGAATATCCTTTACAGCGTCAAGGAGTTTTAAGGTTCTATCCCTGTCCGTCGCGTTCTCACCCGCGTAACGAGCGGAGTAAACACCGGGAGCACCGTTTAATGCGTCCACCGAAAGTCCTGAATCGTCCGCAAAGGTCGGAAGTCCGCAAAGCCTCATGACTCCTTCCGCCTTAAGCATAGCGTTTTCCTCGAAAGTAGTTCCCGTTTCCTCAATATCCGCGCTTACGCCCGCTTCCGCCATTGACAGCACCGTAATATCAAGACCGGATAAAAGCTGGCGCAGTTCACGCAGCTTGCCTTTATTTGATGTTGCAGCGACTATTGTCAAAGGTCTATTCATTATCGCTGTCCTGCCCTTCAAACAGAGCGTTTGCAAACTCTTCAGGCACAAACTCCTGCAGATCATCCATCTGCTCGCCTACGCCGACAAAACGTATCGGGATATCAAGCTCGTGTTTTATTGCAACCACAATTCCGCCTTTCGCTGTGCCGTCAAGCTTAGTAAGAATAATGCCCGTCAGCGGAGCGACGTTTTTGAACTCTTTTGCCTGATTTAGTCCATTCTGACCGGTAGTTGCATCGCATACAAGCAGTATTTCCTTATCGGCATCTGGCAGTTCACGGTCAATAACACGTATCATCTTGCCAAGCTCGTCCATAAGATTTTTCTTATTATGCAGTCTTCCTGCAGTGTCGCAGATTATGATATCCACGCCACGGCTTTTTCCTGCTGAAATCGTATCGAAAACGACGGCGGCAGGATCAGTGCCTTCTTTTTGGTGTACAATGTCGCAGCCGGCACGGTCAGCCCAAATGCACAGCTGTTCAGCGGCAGCAGCCCTGAAAGTATCCGCAGCGCCAAGAATGACTTTTTTGCCCTGCTGTTTATATAGATTTGCGATCTTGCCGATCGACGTTGTTTTACCTACACCGTTTACTCCAACCACAAGGATCACCGACGGTTTTGTCGACAGATGCATGCCCTCTTCATCACGGAGCATATCGCTTACTATCTCTTTAAGAAATTCCTTGACCGCCTCGCTGTTCGTCTCTCTTTCGTCCTTGACCTTGTCACGCAGCCGTTCTATTATCTCTTCGCTTGTTTCTATGCCGACGTCCGCCATTATCAGCAGTTCTTCAAGTTCTTCGAAAAAATCTTCATCTATTTTTACAAATGAGCGGAGCATGCTGTCGACCTGCCCCATGATTCCCTGCTTTGTTTTTGCAAGCCCTTGTTTTATCTTTTCAAAAAAACCCATAGATCCTCCATTTATAATGTATTGCCGAAATGCTTTTCAACATCGGCAACATTTATCGTCAAAAGTTTTGTCACGCCGCTCTCCTGCATCGTCACACCGTATAATATTCCCGCATGCTCCATCGTGCCTCGTCTATGCGTCACGCAGATAAACTGGGATGTGCGCGCCATCTTTTCAAGATATCCCGCAAACCTGCTTACATTTACATCGTCAAGTGCCGCCTCTATCTCGTCCAGTATGCAGAATGGTGACGGCTTCACGACCATTATAGCAAAATACAGTGCGATAGCAACAAATGCCTGCTCGCCGCCTGACAATGCGCTTAAATTCTTTATTATTTTGCCTGGAGGCTGTATAGCTATATCTATGCCTGATTCGAGAACGTTTCCCGGATCTGATAATTCCAGCTTGGCATTTCCGCCTCCGAAAAGTTCAATAAATACGCGGCCAAACTGCTCGTTAATCGCCTTGAACTGTTCAGAGAAGATTTTTTTCATCTCTTCAGTGAGGCTTTCGATTATCCGGGTGAGTTCTGATTTAGCTTTTTCAAGATCGTCAACCTGCGTTTTTAAGAACTCATAACGCTCGTTTACAGTTTTGTATTCCTCGATTGCCCCGACATTGACATCTCCGAGACTTTTCATCTTATTTTTTATCTCGGCGATACGTTTTGCCGCGGCCGCCGGATTTTCAAGCTCTGTGCGCAGGGCGTAGCTGTCTGTAAGCGTAAGCTCGTATTCTTCCCAAAGCCTTGAAATGATGTTGTCATACTCCGTCTCAAGCGAAGCCTTTTTCCCTTCAAGTCTCGTAAGCTCTCTGATAAGCCCTTCACGCCGTGATACCATATCTTTGCTGCTTTTGCGTATTTCAGCGATCCGCTTTTCATTAAGATCACGTTTTTCATTAGCCTTCTTGATGTCTTCTCTGAAATTTGATATGTTTTCCTGCAGTTTCAGTGCTTCGCCATCAAGCTGTGTGATTTTATTATTAAGATCTTCGATATTTGCATTGATGGTTTCAGTCTCTTGCTGTATTGTTCCCAATTCTGAGCTAAAAAGCTCTTTTTGACGCAGAATATCTGAAATTCCGGCTTCAAGCATCTCAACATCTTTTTTAAGAGCAGCTATCTCGAATTTACCGTCTGAAATCCTCGTTTGAAGCTGTTCGCGATTTTTAAGCGCTTCCTCATGGCTGCCAGAAAGCGTCTCATACTCGCCTTCAAGTCTTGACAGTTCCTGTTCTGTGGCATTAATCAGCGCAGAAAGTTCATCTGCCTGTTTTTGTGCAGTTTCATTCTGCAAATTGATGCTTTTTCTCTCGTTTTGAAGCGCCTCCACCGAATCGTTCAGCGTATCAAGCAGCATTTTATACTGTCCAGCTTCGCCCTCAAGTCTCAGCTGCTGTTCACGGGCAACATTGTTTTCGGCAACAGCGCCGTCGAGACTTGCCGAAATCGAAGCAGTTTCAACTGCAAGCTTGTCCGCCTCAGATGCGACTTCACCCGCCTGAGATTTAAGTTTAACAAGTTCTATATTAAGAGTTTCAATTTCATTTTTCCTTGACAGCACGCCGCTGCCCCGAACCTGAGAGCCGCCGGTCATTGAGCCACCTGCGTTCACGACCTGACCGTCTAACGTCACGATCTTGAATCGGTAACCGAATCGTCTTGCCATTGCAATTGCGTTGTCAATATGTTCAACAACAACCGTTCTCCCGAGAAGACTTTTAAAAACGTTTTCATACTTACTGTCATAGGTCAGCAGCGACGATGCAATACCGACAAAGCCCTCGCATCTGTCAACTCCGGTTTCATTAAACCCGCTGCCCCTCACAGCCGAAAGCGGTAAAAATGTCGAACGCCCGCCATTTTCGTTTTTGAGCATTAGAATGGCCGCTTTTGCGTCTTCCTCACGTTCAACAACGATATGCTGCACCGCGCCGCCAAGGGCAGTCTCTATAGCAAGCGTGTAAGCACCCTCGACCTTGATTAGCTCGCTTACTGGACCGCAGACCCCGCGGAGGCGCCCGCGTTCGGCCTCCCTCATAACGACCTTGACACTTGAAGTAAAGCCTTCATAATGTTTTTCCATGTCTGTTAAAAGCCTTATCCTCTGGCTCTTTTCCATCACAGAGTTATCAAGCGCGCGCTGTTTCGCGTTCAGCTCATCAAGTTTTGACTTGCGGGCTTCAAGCTTTCGCTGATAACCCGATATTATGTTTGAATTGCCGGAAATGCGCTCTGCAACGTCTTCAAGCTGTTCGTTTATCCCCAGCAGTTCTTTTTCTTTATCATTACGCAAAGCCTCACGCTCAGCGAGTTCATTTTCTATAGTGTTAAGACGTGCCGCCGCATTTTCAATACTGCTCTCGAAGGAGGCAAGTTTTATTTTTGCATCTGTGGCCTCTCCGGTCATGACAGTCATCTGTGCACGCACTTTTTCAAGCGTCTCGGTTATATCCGACTGTTCGGACAAGCGCCGCTCGCTTTCGCTGACTATATCTGAAAGTTCCTGTTCCTTCTTATCGATATCCTGTTTTATCGACTCCATCGATGACCGCTTTGAAGCGATCTGATCCTCAAACTCTTTAAACCTCAGCTGTCCTTGTTCGATGCTTTCCTTTATTCTGGCTAAGCGCTCTTTGTGATGTTCGATATCGTTTACTGTAACTGCCCGTTCACTCTGCAGTGACGCCGCTTCTTCCTCTTTATCTCTTATGCTGTTTTGAAGCTGTTCAACAAGCAGATTGCACTCCTGCATCGCTGCGGAGCATTCGTCCATTTCGCGCTCGCTCGACTCGTTTTCGTCCTGCAAAAGGTCAAGGCTGTCCTTTGTCATATGATATTTATTGTCCAGCTCTTCTTTTTCATCTTTTGTCTTATCAATGCTGTCCAGCCAAACGTTTATTTCAAGCTGTTTTCTTTCTTCCCGGAGATCAAGAAACTTACGGGCTTTTTCGGATTGTATGCGAAGCGGTTCAACGCGTTCTTCCAGTTCATGAAGTATATCACGCACACGTGATAAATTTTCCTCTGTTACAGAAAGCTTTTTTTCAGATTCCTGTTTGCGATAACGGTATTTCGAGATACCTGCCGCCTCTTCAAGTATCAGTCTCCTGTCCTCGCTTTTAGCTGTCAGAACATCTGAAATCTTGCCTTGCCCGATTATAGAATAACCATCTCTGCCAAGCCCCGTATTCATAAAAAGCTCGTTAATATCACGAAGGCGAACGCCGACACGGTTTATGTAATATTCACTTTCACCTGTTCTGTATAAGCGCCTGGTTACAGCGACTTCATCAAAATCCACCGTAAGCGCTTTGT
>JAUZPM010000089.1 GCA_030705925.1 Bacillota bacterium | reverse complement strand
CGGCCTTGGTGGTCCCGGCGGCTTCGGCGGTCCCGGCGGCTTCGGCGGTCCCGGCGGCCTGGGTGGTCCCGGCGGCTTCGGCGGTCCCGGCGGCTTCGGCGGTCCCGGCGGCTTCGGCGGTCCCGGCGGCTTCGGCGGTCCCGGCGGCCTCGGCGGTCCCGGCGGTCCTATTCTACAAAAAGGTGCGTTTGGTAACAATAGGCATAGTAAGTTTCTCCTTCTCGGCATATCATTCACCCCCTTCGGTATATGATATGCCAGGGATAAACTAATTGGTAATTTACAAAAAATTAATCTTTGGATTATTGTAAAAGTGATGTTTGGTTTATATAATCATCTTATTGTAATATTTCAGCGATTTTACGTTGAAATAATTTGAAAATTATAATAAAATAAATATCTATTTGTTTTATAAGGGAGTAATAAAACTAAAATGAAAATGAAAACAATATTACTAATGACTTTACTGACAATTACAATGTTATTTGTAGGTTGCAGCAGTAATTCAGCAAACAAAAATACAAAAGGAGAAGATAATTTGAAGCACACGAAAGTACAGATTGAAATGCAGGACGGCGGGAAAATGGTATTTGAATTATATCCTGAATACGCTCCTCAAACAGTTGCAAACTTTATTGAACTTTCTAAGTCTGGTTTTTATGACGGGCTCAAATTTCATAGAATCATGAAGGGCTTTATGATTCAGGGCGGCGATCCCAGCGGAAACGGCTCCGGTGGATCAAAGAAGAAAATAAAGGGTGAATTTGCATCAAACGGTTTTTCTCAAAATACGTTAAAACATACCAAAGGCGTTATATCGATGGCTCGAGCTAAAGATAAAAATTCTGCAAGCAGTCAATTCTTTGTTATGGATGGTACCGCTAGTTCTCTTGACGGTGACTACGCCGCATTTGGCAAAATGATTGAGGGCGAGGATACTCTTGATTCAATAGCCAATACACCAGTTGGTCCTAACAGTTATGGTGAGATGTCAGTCCCTCAAAAGGACGTAATAATAAAAAAAGTCACAGTGTTAGACTAACTTATTAGTTGATCTATCAATTTAAAGTTTAAGGCAATAGCTAAATGTTAAATATTAATATTGGCTTAAGTTCGGTACAGATTTTACTCCTCTTCATATAATAATAGTGACTTTAACCGAAGGAGGTAAAATGATGGCTGAACTAATCGAAAAAGATAAAACACCACAAAAAGCTCAATGCTGTCCCGCTGTTGGAAGCCAAATCGCAAAGATCTGTCTGCCGGTTTCAACGCATCCTTATGCAGTAACAGGTCCAATCTCTATACATTGCTGTGGAGACCCTGTAATTAAGCAATCCTGTGATCATTGTTTTGGAAAAGTCAACGGTGCATGTGATTTCACAATAAGTCAGAAAATCCGCGTTGATGTTCCAGTAGAATTTGGTGCTATGGTAAATGTAGGCGAAACTTATGTATCCTGCGGACATTTTGGCGACGAAAACCTTGATCTTGAAGAAGATTGCGATTGTAAATCCCTAGAGTAGTACTTAATTAATATAGTTTTTATAAGTTAAAAAAGCTGCCTTTTGGCGGCTTTTTTGTTTTTGTGTTTTGTATTTGATAATAATCATACATATGGTATAATTACTTGCAAAGGGAGGACTATAATGGATTTTATACAGGATTTTCGAGAATTTATAATAAACCGTTTAACAGTAATGGGGCTTTCTCATGATGACGAAAGCACTTTAATGCTTACATCACGGTACATTAAAGAGGTTAAATGCTTTTTTCCATTGGATCGTGCCTGCGAGGTTCAACTTTCCAACGTTCTGCTTGACAAATTTGATTCATTGCCCCAATCAGATAAAAATATAATTCAAGATATTAAAAAGCATCTTGAAAGCGGAACGGATATTCTGGAACTATTTAAAGGCTTAATTATGGATGAACCAAATCCGCTTTTTAAGCATGGTATAAAAAAGGTGCGTGTAGGGCAAAAAAAGCTGTATTTTGCCGATAAGGACAGTTATGTATTTTTAATTGATTTAGCCCAAAACCTAACTGAAGAAGAAGTTTTAGAGTCAATCAAAGGAACATGGCCAAACCTGCTGGGTGTAATTAAAACGGACATTGAAGAATCCGAGCTGGATTATATATCAACACTGGAAGCAGATGATTTGATATTTAACATTGCTGAGACTGAAAAATTCGTAAGCGGTAACGAATATATAATCAAAAATCAGATAGAAAATGCTCTTAAACATCCTTTGCCTGCTCCGCCGGATTTTAAGCTGGAATTTAGCGGTGGGCATTTTACTGTTTATGAAATCGGTTCAGGTGCACTTGTAAAGTTAAGTTAAAAAAATAAGGACTGCAACATAAAAGTTGCAGTCCTATTAATTTTAAACTTCTATTAATACATTCCGCCCATTTGTGCAGCGGCGGCAGCCTGTGCAGCAGCGGCGGCAGCCTGTGCATCTTCTTTCTTATCGGCAACAAGTGATTCTGTAGTAAGAACCATTGCAGCAACTGAAGACGCATTCTGAAGTGCACTTCTTGTAACCTTAGCCGGATCAACGATACCAGCTTCCAGCATATCGCAGTAAACTTCTTTCTGAGCGTCAAAACCGTAGGTAACGCTGTTCTGTGAACGCAACTTTTCAATAATAACTGAGCCCTCAAGTCCTGCGTTTGTGGCAATTTGTCTGACAGGCTCTTCAAGAGCTTTTAGAACAATTGCAACACCGGTCTTGACGTCGCCGGTTACTTTATTAAGGAGATCTGTAACGGCAGGCATAGAATTTATGAACGCTGTGCCGCCGCCTGCAACGATACCCTCTTCAACAGCAGCCTTGGTGGCAGCCAGAGCATCTTCGATACGCAGTTTCTTTTCTTTCATCTCTGTCTCAGTTGCAGCGCCGACACGGACAACGGCAACACCGCCAGCAAGTTTTGCAAGGCGCTCCTGCAGTTTCTCTTTATCGAATTCGGATGTTGTAACTTCAATAGCAGCCTTTATCTGAGATACTCTTGCTTTTATAGCATTTGTGTCACCAGCGCCGCTTACTATAATCGTATTTTCCTTTTGAACCTTGATCTGCTTTGCGCGGCCGAGCTGTGCGACTGTTGCACTCTTAAGATCAAGCCCGAGTTCCTCGCTTATTACCTCGCCGCCTGTAAGGACCGCGATATCCTGCAGCATTTCTTTTCTTCTGTCGCCAAAGCCCGGAGCTTTTACGCAGACACAGTTGAATGTACCGCGCAGTTTATTAAGCAGAATAGTTGTAAGTGCTTCACCTTCAACGTCTTCAGCGATTATTACAAGCTTTTTGCCTGATTGAACAATCTGCTCAAGCAGCGGAAGGATATCCTGAATAGAAGAAATCTTCTTATCAGTTATGAGTATATATGGATCGTCAATGATTGCTTCCATCTTATCGGTATCAGTAACCATATAAGGTGAAATATAACCACGGTCAAACTGCATTCCTTCAACCACTTCACAGCTGGTCTCAGCGGTTTTGCTTTCCTCAACGGTGATAACCCCGTCGCTTGTAACTTTATCCATAGCCTCTGCAATAAGATTGCCTATCACTTCATCACCAGCAGAAACTGTTGCAACACGAGCGATATCTTTTGAACCGCCAACTTTGTTAGCATTAGCCTGAACAGCCTTTACAGCTGTGTCAACTGCCACTGCAATACCCTTTTTAACGTCCATCGGGTTTGCACCTGCTGCGACGTTTTTCATGCCTTCACGTATAATTGCCTGTGCAAGCAGGGTAGCTGTTGTTGTACCGTCTCCGGCAACATCATTTGTCTTAACAGCAACTTCTTTAACGAGCTGGGCACCCATATTTTCAAAAGGATCTTCAAGTTCGATCTCCTTTGCTATAGTAACACCATCGTTAGTTATTAAAGGAGCTCCGTATTTTTTATCGAGAACAACGTTTCTGCCCTTCGGCCCAAGTGTAATCTTCACTGTATCTGCAAGTTTGTCTATACCTTTTTGTAAAGACTTTCTTGCATCTTCACCATAAGCAATCTGTTTAGCCATTATTCATTCCTCCTATTTCTGCTTAATTATTCAACTACCGCGAGAATGTCGCCTTGTTTCACAACAATGTACTCAACATCATCGACTTTAACTTCAGTGCCGGAGTACTTGCTTGTGATAACCTTATCGCCAACCGAGACCTGCATCGTGACTTCATTTGTTCCGGGGCCTACTGCTATTACCTCTGCAACCTGCGGCTTTTCTTTAGCCGAAGCAGCCAGTATAATGCCGCTTTTAGTAGTCTCCTCAGTTTCAATCATTTTGATGACAACCCTGTCAGCAAGCGGTTTGAGTTTCATACATAACACTCCTTTGTTTTATATAAAATATTGACTTTTAAATTTTAGCACTCAAAGTGTTTGAGTGCTAACCGCTTTATTATAATAGAACACTCCGGATAAAAAATCAAGGGGCTTTTTTTAAAAACGTATTAATTTTAACAATTTATTAAAAATTACCCTCTAATACAGCGTTACTCTCATCAAATACGCTAGCCTGTATCAAAGGCTTAATTATACTGACTGCTGAGGGCAGGACACGGATCTCAGGATTGTGAAATGTTCTTATTTCACCATCAAGGTTCATTTGAATAGGCTTATCTGAAAGTATTCTCGCTCTAGTGCACCTTACAAGCGATATGATATTGTTATGGTGTAAGTGAGTGCCTTTTTTATATTCATCTATAATAGTAAGCATGCGAAACCTTGAAACTTTTTTAACCATGACAAAATCGAGCATGCCGTCATACATGTCAGCATTTGGTGCCGGCATAAATCCTCCACCGTAATATCTCCCATTTGCAGCAACGCCAAACAGGTATGTATCCTGCGGATATAACTCGCCGTCAAGTTCAAATTGAAGTTTACTGCCTATATGTGATAAAAAGCACCTTAATACCGAAAGTATGTAAGCTGTACTGCCATTGATAAAAGGAAGCCGCTTGAATTTAGATACTTCATTTGCGACCGAGGCATCAAGTCCTGCTGAAACGCAGTTTATTGCAGCTGTACCCTCACACTCGATAATATCAATTTTCTCAGCTACGCCGTGTACAAGACTTTCCAGGTTGACTGCTGCCCTGCCTGCAAGCATCTTAATAAAGTCATTTCCGGAACCGCTTGGGAAAACCGCCAGCTCTGCATTTTCATACCGATACATTCCGTTGAGCACTTCGTTTAGCGTTCCGTCTCCGCCGCATGAATAAATGCGAACCGGTTCTCCCGTTTCCGCATACTTTTTAGCAATCTCGGCAGCGTGTCCCGGCTTTTTTGTAAGCTCTATAGAATAACTGCCGCTGCTTGGAAACAGTCTTCCGACCTCCTCCTTTATAAACTCCGCTGCATTTCTTTTGCCAGCCGCAGGGTTTATAATAAATACGTGTTTCATGCCCCTTCATACCCCTTTGAAAATCACTTTATTTTATAATATTGATATAAATCGCATTTTATCATTCCATTATATAATTTACGTTTTTTATCCGCTGGGCGGCCAAAGCAACGTTCAAAGTATTCATCTGCCGTGATTATATAAAAGCGCCACTGAGGAAGTTTCGAAGTCACACGGCCCATATCTCTGTATAACTGTGCGGTTTCGTCTTTCCCCATAAGTCTTTCTCCGTAAGGAGGATTGCATACAATGGTTCCGTATTGCTCTTGTGAAGAAAAGTTGCGCATATCGGCAGTTGAAACAGTTATATATTTATCAACTCCTGCAAGTCTGGCATTATGCTTTGTCAGGTTGGTCATCTCTGGGTCGATATCACTTGCAAGGATTCTTATATCTTTATGTTCAATTAAATCAAGGGCAGCCTGTCTTTCATCCTGCAAAATAGTTTTTTTAAAAAAACTGAACCCTTCAAATGCAAACGTTCTGTGCAGGCCAGGCGCAATATTTTGAGCTATCATCGCAGCCTCTATTGGAATTGTTCCGCTTCCGCACATGAAGTCAACAAACACGTCACGTCCGCGATAACGGCTGGTTTTAACGATCGCTGCCGCTAATGTTTCTTTTAACGGTGCCTCACTTCCCTGTTCCCGATATCCGCGTTTATGCAGCCCCTCGCCGCTTGTATCAAGCATTATTTCGGCGGAATCCTTCATAATTAAAAACGATAATGCGTATTTTATCCCTGTCTCTGGAAACCATTTTAATCCGTATGCATCAGAAAGGCGATCTACGACTGCTTTCTTCATGATTTTCTGACAATCCGGGACGCTTGCCAATTGTGAACGAAGGCAGTGACCGGTAACTGGAAAAGCATCTTTGCTTCCAATTATGTCTTCCCAAGGAATTGCCTTCACTCCCTGATATAAATCCTCAAAACTGTATACTTGAAAAGTTGAAAGACGGATCAAAATTCTCTCACCGCAGCGAAGACGTAAGCTTGCTTTTGCAAGAGATGCAAGATCCCCCCTGAAGGTAACTCTGCCGTCACGAACCTCAGTAACATCTTCTCCCATATCTTTAAGTTCATCACGAACTGTACTTTCAAGTCCAAACAGGCACGGTACAACATATTCAATGTTTTTTAAGTCCATTTTTTAACTCCACTCATTTTTTATATAAAACACAAACAGTATAACATATACTTGATCAAAAGTCGCTTTTTATTACACTATTTTAACCAAATAAAAAGTAAAAAATACTAAATCCCTGTACTGCAAAAGCCGTACAGGGATTTAACTTAATGTTTATTGCGAAATTATGAATTCACACTGGTAGTTGAACTTGATTTTGGAGCAAGAGCCTTGACAATCTCCTTGGCTGTTGTGCTATCGTCTGCCAGTTTGATTCTGACATTATCGCCGACTGCTACAGTCTCTTTCATCACTGTGTCTGACGTTATGGTATACGTCTTTGACTCCGTTGTAAATGTCGGCGCTGTTTTAGCTGCCGTGGTGGCATCAGTCGTAGGTTTCTGCATTACACGTTCGTCAACTGTAATACTGTCTGACGTGATTGCCGTTACAGTTCCCATAACGCCTTTATCCTTGAAGCCGCCTTTTCCCATTCCGTCTTTGCAGATATTTATCTCAGATGCTGTTATGCTATCGTCTGCCAGTTTGATTCTGACATTATTACCAACCACTACGGTTTCTTTCATTACTGTATCCGATGTTATGGTATATGTCTTTGACTCAGTTGTAAATGTCGGCGCTGTTTTAGCTGCCGTGGTGGCATCAGTCGTAGGTTTCTGCATTACACGTT
>JAUZPM010000088.1 GCA_030705925.1 Bacillota bacterium | reverse complement strand
ATATCTGCATAAGCACAATGCTCCCCCCCGCTGTAAAGAGGCTTATGAAGCATAAGAATCTTCCACTTTTTGCTGGTTTGCATCATATTTTTTTTCAACCAGTCAATCTGCGATTGAAAATCCTCAGCAGTAAGAAGCATTTCTGTGTCTAAGACAGAGAAGTGTGCATTCCCGTAATCGAAAGAATAAACCGCATTACTTGGAAACGTCTGCACTGTTGCATTGTTCGGCAGATTGAAATGATCTTCATAGTTAGCATTATTTCTGCCTTCATGATTGCCTACTACAGGAGCAGTTGGAAGATTAAGAAAGATATTTTGTTTCTTTCCGAAATAATAGGACCATTCCTGCTCATCATTCGGAGATGTAAGCCCGGTGTTAATCATGTCACCGCCAACAGCCATAAAACTAGCATTAGGGAATGTATTCACAGCAGATTGCATGGTTTTCGCCCAAAGATCATAGCTGTCACTTGTATACCCTTGTGGGTCTGTCAGAAACAGGAAGGTGAAATCTTTGTCAGAAGATGTGGTAAAGCTGCCGGTTTCACTCCACGTAGTTCCATCACCGACACGGTAAAAATATTTCGCACCCGACGCAAGTCCGGTTGCTTTTGCTTTATGCGACACATAATTTGTATTGGTCCCGGATTGTTTCAATGTAACATTTTGACTTATGCCATTAAACTCAGTTGCATCTTTTGAAAAGTCGGCAGTCTCACCGGTTGCCTTTATAACCTGCACCTTTGTGCCGGTAACCCCGGAATCGGTGAACCACGCAAAGCCAATTTCCGTTTTTGTATCTCCGTTGGGAGTCATATTGATATCATAAGGTTTTCCTGTGTCTCCGGAAGGATCTGGCGTCTGCTGGGACTCGCTGTAAAAATCGATACTGTCAAAACTTACGCCCACACCATTTGCTGATTTATTGGTTACGAACTGAACGGAATCCCCTTTATTCAGCGTGTAATTGATTACTTTAGTGTCATATTTTCCAGATGACACGTTATTCGTTGGAAAAAACACATCACGTATTGCTTTGCCGTTAACCATAAGGGTCATGAGTCCATCTTGGGCGGCTGCATAGTGCACTTCCATGCGCTTGGATGCAGGCACACCAGTAAATTCTACAGACGCCTTGTCGCTGTCGGTATTGCCAACATATGCACCGTTTGAGGCCGACGAATCCAGAAGCTTTTCTGAATTTCCGCTTGTCTGTGCAGTTTCTGCCTCGACTGTCGTCTTGTATTCCGCAGCTGCGCTTTTGCCGTCTAACGCACTGTAGATAATCTTGCCGGTAGAATCAAGCGGCGCATTAACCCCCATTAAATAAGACATAGTCGCTGCGAAGTCTGTATTATGAATTGTTTCTGTATCGCTATAACCCTTTTTAATGTCTTTGCCCCACATGAAAGCTGTTATTCTTTGGGCTCTGTCAGAAAGGCTGTCATGTGCGCCACGTGCAACCAGCAAATCTGTTCCGACGGATGAGGGCATAAAATGATATGGTGTTTTCGGGGAAATAATGAGGTCTGCAAACCCTTCCTTTGCGCCGAGCTCTTTAATCTGGTCCGGCTGCAGAATTATATCGACATAACTTTTATCCTTAATTGCCTCCATGATTTTTTTATTCTTAGCGGCAATTACATCTGGATTGCACTCATTAATATACGAAAGCTGTACCTGCAGGCCGCATGAAACAAGCGCAATCTTCGTATCAGCAGCAGGGGCTTGCATACTCGCATTGGGGTAGAGATACTGCACTTTGTAATCGCTGCCTAAAGAATTAATCGTATCCATCAAATCAGGAAGTTTGGAACTAATGCTGTCATCGGATGAAGACTCCTGTAATCCGAAGTTCGCCATTCCATGGTCGGCGGTTAAAACAAAATCCATGTTATCATAAGCGCTGGCATCCTTGCAGGCTTGAATAAATTCGCCAAGCTTCGCATCCATCATCTGCAAATGGTCCACAATCATTTGCTCCCGCTGTGTTTCGGTAGTAGCGGTTGGCTGGCCGTATTCGGGGGTTTCGTTATGCCCGATACCGTCAATATCATCCATATAGACTGAGATAAATCTTGGCAGTGAAAAGAGCTTTGTGCTTCCGGCACGAAGATTTTTTACAAGATCAATTGCAGCATCAAAACGGGCAGCACCATCCGAATAACCGTTTGAACCTGCCGGAGCGGAATAGTAATCTTTAAACGGATCGCCTGCAACGGCCCCCCTGTTTTCCAGCGCAAACTGATTGATGGAAATAATATCGAGGTTTTGCCGGACAGCGGATTCGCCTATGGTTTCGGCCATGTCTTTTCGTCCAGGTGTTTCCTGTACAACAATGTTTTTCAACTTATTAAAATAACGATAGCTGTTGTCGGTAAACTTGGTGGTTGTACCCGAAACAATTGAGGTCTGCATCGGGTCGGTAATGGATGGTGTACGTGTAAATGCATTTGGAAAATATACGCCGTCGCTGGTCATGATTTTAGTAAGATTAGGAATCTTATTTTGCGCCTTCGCAAGATCTATGTAATAGTTTGCGCATCCATCCCAGTTGATATATACAACCGTATTTCCGGCCGGCGGAGTTTCCCTTTTCATATAGGTGACTTTTCTTGTTAGAATTGTGGTTTTCCCATAACTGTTTGATGCCTGAATTGTGACGGTATTGTCCCCTTCTTTCAGGGTGACAGCCGCAGAAAATGTTTTATCTGCGTTCAAACTGATATTATTATCATTCACCTTAAATGTGCAGTCCTCATTCACAGATCCGGTGATTGTCATATTGGGGTTTACAACAATAGTATCAGTGGAAGGATAGGTCAATGTAACAACCGGAGCAGCCGGAACAAAATTCCAAACCTGACCCTCGCTATTATCCGGAGCTGTACAGCCTAACCATGAACAAATGGTAGGGGCCAAGTCCTTTATTGTCGCGTTGTCCTGCACATCATAACCCTTTGGAATACTATTGCCGGAAAGCACACAAAATACTTTGCTGTCTTTTAAATCACCAACTCTATAAATACCTGTCGCACAGGAGGCAAAGGATTTGCCCGCTACTGGTGTAAGCAGATAATCGCAATAGGTATCAGATAAACCTAAATCAGCAGCGGAATATACCTTATCAATAACTTTACCAGCATTGGATGATTTGTTATTCAAGTAAGATAATACCTTAGCCTTATCATCATCAGTTGCAAGGTTGGTAAATGAGATTGTCGTGTTGTGCATCATATACTGTTTAACAATAACGACCTTGGCGCTGGTGTCGGTAACAGCCACTGCGGTGCCACCAGAATTTCCAACTTCAACGGCCTTTACTCCGGTATCGGCTGTAATGTTAGTGGAAAGGGTTGCGGTGGTTGCCTTTGATGCTACTTTTGATGTAGGAGCAAGCGAATTCAAAACGATGGTCGTTTGTGAAGTAATCCCTTTAGCATCAAGTGCATTTAAGATATCGCCGAGCTTGGTATCAATATCTGTCAGAGCCGCTGCATATTTTTTGGCGGCATTTGTATCCGATTCAACTGTATCATAGCTTATTTTCTTTATATCGTTTGAATACGCTGAAATAAATCTTGGCATATCTGCGCTTTGAATGGCAGTGACAACATCAGCGGAGACATCATCAAATTTTATAAGATTATCTCCGTTCGTACCATGAGCCGTAAAAAGATGATCCGGATCGCTTGCCGATACGCCGCGTCCTTCGATTGATTTATTCCCTATAATCCAGCCAGAAGCGAGGGTGCGTATGTTTGACAGCTTAAGCTTTTCAAAAACAGTCTGTGCATTCATGGAAAAGGAATCTGCCGTGACGCTGTTGGCTCTTTTATCGTAATATCTATACATAAAGCCGTTTGTCTTTGAGCCGGCTCCAGTTAAAGCGGCTACCTCAGAGCCAAAATAGGCTGGTATTGTGGTATCGACCCCTCTAAGCCTTGTTCCATTGGCTAGGAGTTTATCAATGTTGGGGGTGAGCAATCCGGCCTGTTTTGCTTGGTCATAAACGGAGTTTGACAATCCATCAATGACTAAATTAATCACATATTGATCGCTTACCGGAGGATTAAGTGCCTTTACCACACTTAGCGGAAGAACTTGAAGAAAGCAGCAAAGTGCCAAAACTATCCCTATAATTTTCTTTTTCATACCATTTCTCCATTTATTTTATTGTTTATCTTACGATAATTCATACAACGTCTAGATTTATAAGGATAATGGTTTTCTATTATGGAATAGTTAGG
Source organism: Bacillota bacterium (assembly GCA_030705925.1). Lineage (NCBI taxonomy): Bacteria > Bacillati > Bacillota > Bacillota bacterium. Next base: position 3,016 of record JAUZPM010000088.1, on the reverse strand, counting down.
ACCTATTTATTTTCTTATTAAGCTTAAAGTCAATTTTCTCAATCAGTTAATGTTTAAAGTGTAATAAATAGAATAGTCTGCCGATTGCTTGTCACGAAAGTATTGAATTTTGCACTTATTGGGGAATAAGTTATTAATAAACACGTTTTAAGCTTACGGTCATTTTTACGGTCAACGCCATAATAATTAATGATATTACATATAACTCAATGGAAACTCATAACCCGAAGGTCGTTGGTTCAAATCCAGCCTCCGCAACCAAAAAAGTCCCACAAATGGCTTTAAATCGCCGTTCGTGGGACTTTTCTTTATACATGAAAACGCTCAAAATACAAATTAATCAGCAACCTGCATGTACTCATCTTTGTTGTTTCGAATATATGCGGCAACCAACTTAATTGTTAACGGCATGGTTTTACTGAGCGATTCATTTATTAGCATCATTTTTTTAGATAATTCAGCATATTGTCCCGGAGCATTATTGGACTTTTCCGTATTTATACTTAGAAATAATACATGCATTTTTTGAAGAATCTCTACCATAGCCATATCTCCAAAATACTGCATTCCCCTTTCCAATTGTGACCAGACTCCATCATTTGATAGCAAATATGAAAGATGTGTATAGAATTCTTCAACTCCATTGAAAGTGTGTCCGTAAAGAACTTGAAACATTAATAAAGCCTGTAGCCCAGTATTTAGGGAAGCGTAAACCTCCTGTTTTACCGCGAGATTTTTACCACGAATTTCTTTGATGGTAGGTTCTATGCACATCCATATTAGTGAAGCATCATCTATTTTCTCAAAGTCTTTTCGCTTAACTGTTACCATAACATTATCTTCCTTCCGTATAATCTTTTTAAGCTACTGTTGCATTTTTGTTATTTTTAGAACTCTATCTACAGTATCTGCAACAGATAATTCAGTTGTATCCACCTTTATTGTATCTGTTCGTCTGAATACTTCCTGGTACAACATGCTTTTATTAATGGTCGCCTCATCCCTTTCAGCCTGAAGCATTCTTTCTTTCAATTTATTATCTTCACAAAGTAATGTTATTCTAATTACTTTAAAATCATCATCAGCTAATTTCCAAATTAAATAGTTCATCATTTCTTCTCTTGGAATAACCCATGAAAAGAGAACATATTTGAATGATGGATTGGTTAAGTAGTTGTTTAAAAGATGATAAATATTATCCAAAAACATCTTTTGGTTTATTTCAGTGAAATCCATAGGATTCATCATCATACACCAGTCACCATCTAACCAGGCACTATGAGCAAGTGTTCTATTGAGCTCCTTGCAGAGACACGTTTTACCAACCCCCATGGCACCGTTAATAATGATAAATTTCTTCAATAGTTTCTCCTTCCATTCTGCGTCCGCCTGAGGCGAAAGTTTCAGGCATCCTCAAAGATTTAAGTTTTTCTCTCGATATAATACCTATCAGCTGTCACCATTGCTTTTTCCTTTGATTTAATAACCTCAACCAGTTTAAGAGCCGCATCCATTGAGGTTCCCAGTGCTTTTGAGGTCACTACATTGCTGTCGACAACCACTTTTTCATCTATGCAGTTCCCGGAATGAATCATAGAAACCACCGACGGAAGACAGGTGTACTTTTTGCCGTCCAACGCTCCTGCTTTGTCAAGAATAATCGGGGCTCCGCATATTCCGAATACAAGCTTTCCTTCATCGTAAAACTTGCGAACTAAAGAAATGACTTCTGTATTCTTTGCAAGTTCGAGAACGCCCCGCCCTCCCGGAAGAAGAATTCCGTCATATTCTTCTGTGCTTATATCTTCGAGAAAATTAAAAACATTGTTAATCAAATATGTCATGCCTGTAAAGCTGCTGACGGTATTCTGGCTCACGCTGAATATATCCAATGAAATATCAGACCTTCTTAGAATATTAATGACAGTTATGCCCTCAATATCATCAAAATTGTTTCCCAACAGCATGCAGTATTTGTTTTGCATAACACACCTCCCTAATCTTATCTTCTGAAGATTTTTCTAAAAGCACCGCCGTAAGAGTTACTACAGAACAGTGTTGTTGTGATAAATTCAATCAGGCGAATGATGTAAATCAAGCCATTCGTTGATGCAACTTAGAACTTTATTCGTCACGACCGAACTGTTGGGCAGGACCATATCGAATGCATGATCTGTATGCGGCAGCTCAAGCATATCTGCATCTACGTCCAATTTTTCCAAATTTTCATACATTGCTTTTGTCGGCTCGAACGGGGTCATGCTGTCATCTGAACCCTGAATGAGAAATGTGGGGGGAACATTACGGCTCAAGAACCTGTTTGGTGAGCTAATCTCATATAAATGCTTAAAATTACCCTCTTCAGGGCTTCCGCCGAGAAGTGTTTTTGTAACGATTTTTTGGGAGTCACTGATTGACTTGGATCCGTTTACATCTGATAGACTAAAAAATGCGTCTCCGAGTTTATCTAATGCTGTTTTTTGATTTTCCGTTTTGTCAGTGAAATAATGATAATTATAAAGCATATCCACAACGGGATAAAATGCTATTACACCGTCTGTTTTAACTTGATCGGCTGTTAAGCCATCCGATGCATAGTCGGGGCAACTGGAAGCATATGCTGCCAGCAGCGCGAGATTAGCACCGGCAGAACCGCCGGAGAGATAGATGTGGCGGATACCATATTCTGATGCGTGATTCTTTAAATAGACAATCTTTTCGCGAATATCCTGAACTATTCCGATAATATCCGTGTCCAGCCTTGTTTTTCCAGTGAAGACCACCGCACCATAATCGTTTTGCGTAAGGTCATCAACAAGATAATCCACATTTTTTTCATTTATCGCAATCCAGTTTCCATAGGCAAGATACATGACAACATCTCGAGGCGTCTTGCTGCTGTCCGGCATGTAAAGCTTAAATGTCACCGGCTTATTGCTCGTAAAGTTCCGTGATAGATCAATACAGATATGATCTTGCTGGCTGCTTGCCGCTTTCACTGCTTCCCCATTGGCTT